>DATARE010000147.1:0-5352 GCA_036264295.1 Micropepsaceae bacterium
AATCCGCGATTTGGTCATAGACCTGATCGGGGGTGCCGCAGAACATCACCCCGGCATCGATGAGGTCCTGCACGCTGCCATTGGCCATTTCGACCACGCGGCCATCCTTGGTGAAGCTGCGCGGCTTGCCTTCGCCCTTCAGTATACGGACATTGTCCGGAACCGAGAGATAGCCGGGCGGATTGCGGAACGGCGCGAAGACGATGGATGAAGACCGCGGATAGGTGGCGATCAGTTCGCCGCGACGGCGGGCTTCCGCTTCGGTGCGCCCAACCGCAACGAGCCCGAGATAGGCGAAGCGGTCCGCGCCCGCCGCCGCGCCGCGTTTCTCCGCGTAACCTTCCCGGTAAGCGTCATAGAGCCGGCGCGTGTCGTAGCCGGTGCCGAGCGTGGCCATGATGTAGCCATAGCCGCCGAGCTTCTTGGCGGTTTGCGTGCTTCCCGTGGTGCTCCACACCGGAGGATGCGGCTGCTGATAGGGCCGCGGCCAGATGTTCACATGGCGATAGTGGTAATTTTCGCTCTCCCAGTTGAACGGCTCGTCATGGCTGGTGAGCGCCTTCATGATGAAATCATGCGCTTCCCAGAAGCGATCCGATTGGAACACGGGATTGAGATTGGCAATCGCGACTTCCTGTGGCACGCCGCGCACGAAGCCCATCTCCAGCCGTCCGCGCGAGATCACGTCGATGGTCGCCAGTTCCTCGGCCGCCCGCAGCGGATCCGGCCGGTTGGCGATCGGATAGCCCAGCACCAGAAGCCGCGCGCGCTTGGTGATGCGCGCCAGCACCGAAAGGCCGATCACGCAGGCCGCGCTCATGCAGGTGGCCGTCGAATGATGCTCGTTCAGCATGATGTCGAGACCGAGTTCGTCGGCGAGCTGCCATTCATCGTAATAGCGGTGGAACAGATCGGCGGCGCGCACCGGGTCCAGCTTGCGGTTCGGTAGCGTGACGCGCAGCGAACCGTTGTGGTCGTTCCAGACGTCCGGATAGGGCTGCTCGGTAAATTGGAAGACTCTCATTGGCGGGTCTCCTCGACGAATTCCAGAATGCGGCGCGCAAACATTTCGGGCTGTTCCAGATGCGGGAAATGGCCCGCATTGGGGATGGTCGCGAAGCGTGCGCCTTCGATGGCCGCGGCATAGGCGCGTCCGTAATCGGGCGTCACCACGCGATCGGCTTCGCCCCATAACACCAGCGTCGGGACGTGAATGCGGTGCAGGCGTGCTTTCAGTTTTGGATCGTGCAGATAGGGCGTCCAGCCATAACGGCCGGTGGCTTCGCGCGAGCGCGCCATCATGGTGAGTTCGTTTTCAGGCAGCGTTTTGGGATCGCGCGCCATGCGGGCGGGGTCCGCATACACAAGCTCGCCAAGCTGCTTGTCGGTGATCGCATAAATATCCGCGATGTCGCGGGCTTCGCGATTTCCGGGCTTGATGCCGACCGCATTGGCCAGCACCAGATGAGACATCCGCTCGCAGGTCTTGACCGCCATCTCGGCTGCAATCCAGCCGCCAAATCCGACGCCGATCACGATGCAATCGCGCAGATTCATCGCGTCCATCAGGTCGAGATAAAGATAGGCAAGATCATCGACCGTGGTGAGGCTGGGCGGCGCTGCCTCCAGGCCGAAGCCGGGATGCGTCGGCGCGATCAGCCGCGCTCTTTCCGCGAGCAAACTCAGCGCCTGTGCCGCGGGGTCCACGCGCCCGGCGGGATGGCCAGGATGCAGGAAAAGCATCGCCCGTCCCTTGCCCCGCTCCGACAGTTCCAGGTCAACGCCCCCCGCCTGGGCGCGAATTATTTCCGGGGCCAAAACGCTCATGCCGGCCCACCTCCTATATTGTTATCGTTCGTGGAGAGGTTTTTACATTTTCATCCCGCCCGGACAATGGCTTGGCGCGTGTGCCGCCATGCCAACGCAGCCGCAGCAAAGAGCCGAAAGCGGGCGGTGTTTGGAGGCGTCGAAAATCCCGCATTAATCTTGGCTTAACCGTTGCCGGGCGATGTTTTCAGGTAAGAATATCTCGCATGCTGCGAATGCGGCATTCCGCCAAAAGGCAAAAATTCATGTCCGCGCCGAGCATCTTGCGTGCCTTGGACCGACTCCTCCGTGCGGCGCGTGGTCTTCCCAACGCCATCGCCCGATCTCTCAATCCGGCCACGCTGCGCGATGCGAGCATCATCGACAGCCAGCTCGATTACGTGCAGGCCAGCATTAGGCGGTTGGATTGGGCACTGCCCTTGGCGGGTGTGGCCGTGATGTTCACCGTGCATGGCTATGGCATCCCGCTGACGCCGGTGGCGGCCGGGTTTGCCGTGCTTCTTCTGAATTGTCTGACGAACGAATATCTGCTGACGCGCCCCCAATCGCCTGCTGGAGATGTGGTGGCGCGCGTGAAACGCCGGGCCCGGACCATTGCCTGGATGGCGATCGTCTTGGCCGGTGCGTGGTGCGCATTGATATTGATGATGTATCATTCCGGCATCACGGCCAACCGTCTGTTCGTGGTTCTCGTTCTTGCTTGCACACTCGGTTCGCTGAGCACGATGTTCGCCATGCACACCGCCGCCGCGGCCGGCGCCATGGCGGTGATGTCGACCTCGCTGCTGGGAATCATGTTCTTGAACAGCCTGATCGGCCGGCTCACGCTGCTGCCCATGGGTGCCGTCTATGTCGTCCTGGTCATAAACCAGGTGCGCGGGATGCATCGCCGCTTCCGGCGGACAAAGCGTCTGGAACAGGAGCGCGAAATCCTGATTGCCGGATTGCGCGAGGCCAACGTCAAATCCGTGGCCGCCGAAGCACAGGCGCTGGCTGCGAACAAGGCCAAATCGGAATTCCTCGCCAATATGAGCCATGAGCTCAGAACCCCGCTCAACGCCATCATCGGATTTTCGGAGATGATGCGCGAACAGATGTTCGGTGCGCTGGGGCATGCCAATTACCGGGAATATTCTCGCCTGATCCACAATGCGGGAAACCATCTTCTGGGACTGATCAACGACGTTTTGGACATGTCCAAGATCGAAGCCGGCAAATGGGAACTGCATCCCGAGCCGCTCGACATCACCACGCTCATTGGCGAATGCATCGACCTGATGCGCGAACGTGCGGCCGCCGCCAAGGTCGAACTGACGACGGACATCGCCGATGGCCCGCTGCCGCTGTTCGCCGACCGGCGAGCGGTGAGTCAGATCCTGCTGAATCTGCTGTCGAACGCTTTGAAGTTCACATTGCCGGAGGGCCGTGTCTGCGTTCATGCGGCCATTCACGGTTCGCGCCTTAATCTTGCGGTGGAAGACAATGGCGTGGGCATCGCGAAAGACGATCTGGACCGCCTGGGAAATCCTTTCGTGCAGGTGCACAATCAGGCCGGCATATTGAACTCCGGTACGGGGCTGGGGCTTGCCCTGGTGCGCGCTTTTGCGGAAAAGCATGGCGGCACGATGCGCATCGAGAGCCAGGAACTGGTTGGCACAACGGTCACAATCGAACTCCCCCTGCACGCCGCGATGGCCGCAGCGGCCTGATTGGCTTCGTCAAAACCGTCCTGGAGAACCGTATAACGGCCACGGAAAATTGATCCCGCGCCGGATCGTCACCGCACCTTCAAAAACAACAAGCCCCTTGGTGGAGAATTAAGGCTGCTGATATGGTGCGCCCCACAAATCAGGGAGAAAACGAACAATGAGCCGTATCGTCCTTGCCGCTTGCGCGGCGGCCTTGTTGATGTCCGCTGCACCGGCCTATGCCGCGCAGGCCGTGCCTGCCGAAGTGTCCGCTTCTATTGCCGATTCCAGCCGGCCGCAGGCGGACAAGGACCGCGATGCCGTCCGTCATCCCGCCGAGCTGCTGACCTTTATCGGCGCCAAGCGCGGCGACAAGATAGCGGAGCTCGTTCCGGGCGGCGGCTATGTCACGCGGCTGCTTGCCAAGGTCGTCGGGCCCATGGGGCATGTTTACGCGACCAACCTGCCGACCTTGAACGAACGGTTCAAAACCGGCGTGAACCCCATCGTCGCCGACACAGCGTCTTATGGCAATGTATCGGTGGTCGAGACGCCGGGTGAGCAGCTGAAACTGCCTGAGCCGGTCGACATCGTGTTCACGTCGGAAAACTACCACGACTTCCAGAATATGGGCATGTTCAAGACCGACACGCAGGCCCTGGACAAGGCGGCGTTCGCGGCGCTGAAGCCCGGCGGTGTTTATGTCATCACCGATTATGTGTCCGCACCCGGCACCGGCATGACGCAAACGCAAAGTCTGCATCGCATCGATCCGGCGGTGATCAAGCAGGAAGCGATGGCGGCGGGCTTTATGTTGGACGGCGAGAGCAACGCCATGATGAATCCGATGGACGATCTGACCAAACGCTCCGGTCAGGGCTCATCGCAAATTATGTTGAAATTCCGCAAGCCGCGTTGAACAGCGGCGCAACGACACCGGGAGCCAAAATGAAACATCCTATGCTGACCGCGGCCTATGCCGCGGGGTTGCTGCTCGCGTCCTATGGCGCGAGCTTTGGCGCGGCGAACGTGCCGGCTTACGTCACCGCGGCAATCGCCGATTCGCACCGGCCCAAGGCCGACACCGACCGCGATGCGGACCGCAAGCCGGAAATCCTGCTCGGCTTCTCCGGTATCAAGCCGGGCGACAAGGTGGCCGAACTCATTCCGGCAGGGGGCTATTCCACGCGGCTCCTGAGCGCGCTCGTCGGCCCCAAAGGGCACGTCTATGCGATCAATCTCGCCACGCTGAACGACAACATCAAGGGACAGATCAACGCGGTCGCCAACAACCCCGCCTATGAGAATGTCACGGTGTCGAATCAGGATTTCTCGAATCTGAAAGTGCCAGAGCGCGTCGATGCGGTGTGGACGGCGCAGAATTATCACGACTTCAAAAATCCGGGCATGTTCTTCGTCGACACCGATGCAATGGACAAGGCCGTCTTCGCAGCCCTGAAACCGGGCGGTGTCTACATCATCGTCGACCATGCCGCCGCGCCGGGATCGGGCACGCGCGACACCGGAACCATGCACCGCATCGATCCCGAGACGGTGAAAGCGGAGGTGCTGAAGGCGGGGTTTGTGCTGGACGGCGAGAGCAAGGACTTGGCCAATCCCAACGATCCGCATACGGCGCGTGTGCCGGGACAGGGCGGCATCGGCGACAAATCGGACAAGTTCTATTTCAAATTCCGCAAGCCGCGGTAAGAACACTCTTCAACATCCCCTTGAGGGAGGGTCGAATGCGGCGAAACGCAAAGCGTTGAGACGCGTTCGGGGAGGGGATGTTTAGCTCCCCTCCCCGAAATTCTTCTCGCGAAGCTCCAAGAATTTC
>DATARE010000155.1:0-5802 GCA_036264295.1 Micropepsaceae bacterium
CAATCGCGCCAGCGCCGCATCCGCCACCATCTGATCCACCTCGACGCGGCCTGCGACGGCGGCGAAATCGCGCACCCGTTTCAACAGGCGCCCGGCGATGCGCGGCGTCCCGCGGGAGCGCATGGCGATCTCATGAGCCCCGTCTTGCGTGAGGTTGAGCCCCAGCACGCGCGCACCACGGGACACGATCAGCATCAGCTCCTTGGTGTCGTAAAACGACAGCCGGATGGGAATGCCGAAGCGGTCGCGCAAGGGCGTGGTCAAAAGGCCAGACCGCGTGGTGGCGCCGATCAGCGTGAAGGGATTGAGCGTTATCTTCACCGAGCGCGCCGAAGGGCCTTCGCCGATGATGAGATCGAGTTCGAAATCCTCCATGGCGGGATAGAGGATTTCTTCCACGGCGGGATTCAGCCGGTGGATCTCATCGATGAACAGCACATCACGCGGTTCGAGATTGGTCAGAAGCGCTGCGAGATCGCCCGCCCGCGCCAGAACCGGCCCCGAGGTCGCCCGGAAACCCACGCCCAATTCGCGCGCGACGATCTGCGCGAGCGTGGTTTTGCCCAGCCCAGGCGGGCCGGAGAACAGCACATGATCGAGCGGTTCCCCGCGCGCCTTGGCGGCCTCGATGAAGATCGCGAGATTTTCGCGTGCCTGCTTTTGGCCGGTGAATTCGGAAAGCCGTTTGGGGCGGAGACTGGTTTCGAATTCGTCTTCCTCAACCCGTTCCGGCGCGACCACGCGGCTCGTTTCCTTGATGGCATCGGATTTGGGTTTGGGCGCGGCCATGGTTCGACTCATAATACGCTTGCCACTCTGCGTCACTTCGACCAGGGATTGAAGACGGCCAGACCCTCAAAGCCGAAATCCTTCACATTGCGTGTCACAAGCGTCAGTCCGTGAACAAGTGCCGTGGCCGCAATTTGGGAGTCGGCGATTTCAGAATTCGGGAAATCCGCGCGCAGCCTGCCCCACCGGTCGGCGACGACATGATCGAAAGGCAAGATGCGCTCCATAAAGCCTCTATTCAGCGTCTCCAGCAGCCATTCGTGCAACCGGTTCATTTCCCGCCCAGGCGTCATCCGGCTCACGCCATAGCGGAGTTCACCGGCAGTAACGGCGCTGATGTACAAATCCGGGGTGTCTTGCCCGGCGAGCCAGCGGACGACATTCTCGTCCCGGTTCGCTTTGGCGCCTTCAGAAACAACGCAGGTGTCGAGCAAAAACATCAAAAATTCACCGGCCTCATCCGCCCTTTGCGTCTTGGGATTTTGAATTCTTTTACTCTCGGGGCGGCGTTCCAGATTTCGAAGAATGTTCGATCCGGCTTCGCCTTACACAGGCGGCGATATTCTTCCTCCGAGATCACAACCGCGGCAGGTTCACCTCGAAGCGTAATGTGTTGCGCTTCCTTTTCGGCGGCGCGCACCAATTCCGAAAGCCGCGCTTTGGCGTCCTGCAAGGCCCAATGCTTGGTCACGGCGAGCTCCTGACTAGTCTGACCAGTCAGACTAGTCTACCGCGCCAGTTGCCGCAAGGATTCGCGCAACAGCACATCCAGCGGCATTGCCTCCGCATTCGGACCGATATTCTGGCCAGCGCGCGCTACGGCTTCGGCGGCGGCCATTTGCGAATAACCGAGTTTCACCAGCGCCGCGATGGCATCGGATTCCACCGGATGCGGCGCCTGGAGCCCGCCGATCCGTTCGCCCGTTTCCGCGCTTCGTTGCAGCGCCAGCGCCGGCGCCTTGTCTTTCAATTCGGTGACAAGACGCGTCGCGAGCTTAGGCCCCACGCCTTGTGCGCGTCCTATCGCAGCCTTGTCGCCAAGCACAATGGCGCGTTCCAATTCCGGGATGCGGAGCGCCGAGAGAATCGCCAGCGCCACGCGCGCGCCCACGCCCTGCACGGTTTGCAGCAGGCGAAACCATTCGCGCTCCTCGCTCGCCAAAAAACCGTAAAGCCGGATCGCTTCTTCCGACATTTTGGTTTCCACCCACAGAATTGCGGTCGAATCCATGACGAGCCGCGAAAGCGTGGTCGACGCGCAATGCACCACATAGCCCACGCCGCCGACATCGATGATGGCGTGATCGGCGCCCAGAAAATCTACCCGGCCGGTCAGCTTGCCGATCATTGCGCCAGCGCCGCGGCGATGCGCGCGTTGGTGCCGGCAAGATGGGCATGGGCAATCGCGCAGGCGAGTGCATCGGCGGCATCGGCGGCATCGAAGCGCACCGCGGGGAGCAGGCGGCGGACCATGGCCTGCACCTGCAGCTTGTCGGCATGGCCCACGCCGACCACCGATTTCTTGATGTGGTTGGGGGCGTATTCGGCAATGGTAAGCCCCGCTTCCGCCGCGGCCAACAGTGCGATGGCGCGCGCATGCCCGAGCTTCAGGGCCGCCAGCGGATCCTTGGCGACGAAAGCCTGCTCCACCGCAACCGAATGGGGCGCATGCGCCGTGAGAACCGCGCAAATGCCCGCATGCAAAGCGGCCAGACGCACGCCCAGCGAATGCGCCGTGGTGGTGACGATAACGCCGTTGGCGATATGGGTCAGCTTGGAGCCTGTGACCGCGATCACGCCCCAACCGGTGCGGGACAGGCCCGGATCGAACCCGGCGATGCGGATTGTGGTCGTCAAAATGTGTCCCGTCGAATCGGCTCAGGCAGTGTCGGCTGGGAGCGCTTCGGCTGCAACCGTCGGGGTGGCGGCATCATCTTTCGGCATGCACACGCAGGCCGAAAGCCGAAACAGGCCCGCGGTCGGCGTTGTAAGCCGGGTGCGCCACATATTGATAATCGAAGCTGACGGCCACGCCCTCGACCACAGAAAGCCGGTAATAGGTTTCGAGAATGTCCTCCGAGCTGTAATGGGGCAGCCGTCCGTCTCCAATCAGAATACCGAGCCCACCGGCGGCGAAATAGTCCCGCGCCGAACGAGACAAGCCGTTCACCACCCCGGCAATACCGAAAACGTCCTCGGGGCGCCCCCAATCGGTGCCAGCAAAAGAAGCGCCTGCGGCAAGTGATTTGTTGATTTCAGTGAATTCATAGGCCTCCTTCGTGCCGTCATTGAAACTGGCGCGAACAAACACCCCCCACTCCGAATCGATCTGCTGTTCGACGTTGAGTGCAAAGCCGGGGCGGGATGCGTAATCGCGCAACGTTGCGGTATCGGGCGTTGTGTTCGTCAGGAGCCCCGCCGTGACGGCGCGCTCGTAATCCGCCATATGTCCACGGTTGACGAAGCCTAACAGTTTGATGCTGCCGGGATGGTTGTCGATCGTCTCGCGCATTTCGCCTTCAGCGACGAGTTCGAACTGGCTGAAATCGCGCTGCAGGAAGCGGCTGTTGGGCACGCGCGATAGATTGAATGCGCCTAGACGCAGGGTCCACCAAGCCTGGGTCCACTCCGCCGCGCCGCCATAGCTGTAGCCCCAGGCATCGGCGGCATAATCGAAGGCGCCGGAATCGACGATGCTCCAGTTGAAGAAATCGGCTCTGGGATCGTGGGCATAGCGGTTGGCATCGAACATATCGGTCGGCGAAAACTTGCCCAGGGTTACGATGATGTTGTCGGTCGCGCGGGTACCGCCGAGCTGATTTGCGGCTGGAGCAAGCACGACGTCTTCGCCGCCGAGATCGCCGAGATCGCCGAGATCGAAGGTCTGGCGCAGAAAGAGCCGCGGCACCCGCAAATAAGGCCAGTTTGCTCCGACTTTGTAAGCTTCGCCGCTGAGATAGCCCGCAGCGCCAAGCGTGTTGCTGAGGCCAAACCCCTGATCGGCTTCCACATCGAGATAGGCTTCCGTCTGGCGCCACAATCTTGCACTGGCAAATATCGCGGCATCGAAGGTTTCATTGCCGCGCGAACCCGGATCGAGGCTGTTTGCGCCCCGATAGGGCGAATGAAAGCCCGGGTGATATTGCAGAACAAATGTCGATTGGCCGTGGAGGCTGTAATCCTCGGGAGCATTCGTATCCTGAGCGGCCTCAGCCAAGGCGGATAAAGGCGCAGCGACAGTCAAAACCGCGAGAACGGAAAGCCCGGTCACCGAATGCATAGCCAGTCCGTCGCAATAAAGGCGCAAGCTTACGCCGCGGAGAGTTTCTCCATCAGCGCATCGCTCAATTCATAATTGGCGAAGACGTTCTGGACGTCGTCATGATCTTCGAGCACGTCCAGCAATTTGGTCAGCGTCTCCCCGGCCTCGTCATTGACGGCGACGGTGTTGCCCGGCCGCCAGATGATCTTCGCGCTTTGCGCCGCACCGAGTTTGGCTTCGAGCGCATCGCGCACGGCGGAGAAATCCTCGACCCGGCAGAGGAATTCATGACCTTCGCCCGACGAGATCGATTCGTCCGCGCCGGCATCGATGGCCACTTCCAGCATGGCGTCGGCATCGCCCACATCGCCCGGATAGACGATCGAGCCGACGCGGGCAAACATGAAAGACACCGAGCCGTTTTCGCCCATCGCCCCGCCATATTTCGAGAAGGCGGCGCGCACATCCGAAGCGGTGCGGTTGCGGTTGTCGGTCAAGGCTTCCACGATAATGGCGACGCCCCCGGGGCCATAACCTTCGTAGCGCACCTCTTCATAGTTCTCGGCATCGCCGCCCTGGCTCTTCTTGATGGCGCGGTCGATCACATCCTTGGACATGCTCTGCGCCTTGGCCGCCAGGATGGCGGTCCGGAGGCGCGGATTGTGCGCCGGGTCGGGCAGGCCCTGCTTGGCGGACACCGTGATTTCGCGGCTGAGCTTTGAGAACAGGCGGGAACGCTGGGCGTCCTGCTTGTTCTTGCGGAACATGATGTTCTTGAACTGGGAATGGCCAGCCATGGGAGTTTTCCAAGCAGAAGCGCCGGTCAGATAGCTGGCCGGAAAGCCCCGTTCAAGAGTGCCGGTTCAGCCGAACGCGTAATCGTCCATCCGAAGGCTGCCGAAAGTGGCGCTTTTGTGCAGGCGCTCGGGTTTCGCGCCCTCCCCGCCGGCGCCCAAGGCGGCAAACAGCGGCAAGAAGTGGTCGTCCGTGGGGTGGGCCTGGACGGCATGGGGCGCCAGCGTACGGTAGGACAAAAGATCGGCGGTCCGGCCCTCGGTCAAGGCGGCATGGATCCAATCGCTGAAGGCGACCGACCATGCGGGTTCGAGACCATCCATCTGGCGGCGGTCGAGCGCGCGCAGATTGTGCGTGAAGCTGCCGGTGCCGATGACGAGCACATCCTCTTTGCGCAAGGCGGCCAGCGCCCGGCCGAGTTTGAAATGATGCGCCGGACCGAGCGGGCTCTGAATGCTGAGCTGCACAATGGGCACATCGGCTTGTGGATACATCAGCATCAGCGGCACCCAGGCGCCATGGTCCAGCCCGCGGGTCTTGTCGGTGGCGGTGGCAAATCCGGCATGGGCCAGCAATTCCAGCGTGCGGCCGGCAAGCGCCCCCGAACCGGGCGCGGGATATTGCATGCGATAAAGCGCGTCGGGGAAGCCATAGAAATCATGGATGGTTTCGTTGACCGCAACGCGGTTGACGGTCGGGGTGGCGTTGTCCCAATGCGCCGAGATCGCAAGCACCGCGCGTGGCCGCGGCAGCTTCGCGCCCAGACTCTTCAGGAAATCCCGTGCCGGACAATCGTCCAGCGGCAAAGTCGGCGCACCATGGGAAATGAAGAGTGTGGGAAGCATTCGGTGGATATGGCCCGACGGCACAGTGCAATCAAGGCCTAGTCGCGCGCGAAGCCAAGCGTTCGATATTCCTGCAACATCGCGGTTCGCAACTCCCGCAGATCGCGGATG
>DATARE010000324.1:0-10048 GCA_036264295.1 Micropepsaceae bacterium
GGTTTCTCGACCGCCTCTTCCTACCATGATTCGCCTCTTGGAATTACAGTGCGAAAAACCGGACAGACAATCGACAAAGGAAGTTTGGAATGAAGATAGGGGATTGGGAGAACAAAAACTTAGACCTGATTAAGGAAATGCTCAGACAGGGCGAGTTGCGCGTTGCTGCTCAAGTTCAACTTGCCACCTCTGCAGATCAACGCGCAACCGTCTTAGCAGGCATATATGTTGCTGCGGCAACCGGCATTATCGGTGCCCTGGCTACTCAGCCGAACATCTTGACAAACAAACCACTACTCGTAGGAGCCGTCGTTGCCGCGATATTGTTTCTAGCTGGGTCCATATTCTCCATTTGGGCGACGATTCCGGTAGGCTTCTGGGCTCCCGGCAATGACCCGGAGCAATGGTATGCGGATATCGACAAAAGCGTCAGTGTTGCAAGGGCGCTAGGTGAACAGTCAGAACACTACAATGATATGATATCAGACAACCGTAACATCATTAAAAGGAATGCTACACGCTTTCGCATGGGCGCAATTTGCGGGATTGCAGCACCTATTGCCGGTATCTTTGCTGGGGGTGTTACCTGCCTTTTGGCGGTCTAGGTTGTGGCGGCGGCTGGCGCGTTCCGCTGTCCCGCGTCCCACTCTCTCCCCGTTGGCCGTTATGTGTATCTCCACCGCCGGGCTTCTGCGTGGGTGTAAGTCCATCACCCTTTGTTTCGCGTCCACCTTGCCCAGGAGATGCCATTAGAATCCGCCCCAGTTGGGGTTGGATTCGAAACTGATTCGTTTCTGTTGCGCAAGTGCGAATACCGAGTTCCTTCAGGCCCTTTGAGCCAAACAGTCTAAATCTTCGAGGTTACATGTTTGAACGCTGGTTCTCCTGGGAGCGCCGGTCGCGTTCCCGCGCGCCCGAAACGAAGAGCGTGCCTTTGATCGCGCTGCAACTCACCGGACCGGCCCAATGGACGCCGCGCGATTATACGGCGCTGGCCCGCGAAGGCGTCATGGCCAACGCCATTGCCTATCGCGCGGTGCGGATGATCGCGGAAAGCGCTGCCTCGGTGCCATGGCTGCTGTATGAGGGCGCCAATGAGCTGGAGACGCATCCGCTGCTCGAACTGCTCGCCACGCCCAACCCGCTGGAAAGTGGCGCCGAGCTGTTCACCACCTGGTACGGACATCTGCAAACCGCCGGCAATGCCTATCTGGAAGCGGTCCTCCTGCGCAGCGACGTGCGTGAGCTGCATGTGCTGCGACCAGACCGCGTTAAAGCCGTGACCGGCGCGCGCGGCCAGCCCGAAGCCTATGACTACACGGTGGATGGGAAGACCACGCGATTGATGCGCGATCCCGCCACGGGCTTTGTCCCGGTGCTGCACGCCAAGCTGTTTCACCCGCTTGATGACCATTACGGATTGTCGCCGATCGAGGCCGCGGCCGTCGCCATCGATGTGCACAATGCCGGCGCACGATGGACCAAGGCGCTGCTCGACAATGCGGCGCGGCCTTCCGGTGCGCTGGTTTACAGAGGCCCCGACGGGCAGCCCAATTTGACCGACGAGCAATTCGCACGCATCAAACAGGAGTTGGAGAATGCCTATCAGGGCGCCAGCAATGCCGGCCGGCCGATGGTGCTGGAAGGCGGGCTCGATTGGCGCCCCATGAGCTATTCCCCGGCCGACATGGATTTCGCCAATGCGCGTGCGACCGCGGCGCGCGAGATTGCGCTGGCGTTCGGCGTGCCGCCCATGCTGCTCGGCATTCCCGGCGACAACACCTATTCCAATTATCGCGAGGCCAATATGGCGTTCTGGCGTCAGACCGTGCTGCCGCTCGTCGCAAAAACCGCGCAGGCTCTGACCCGCTGGCTGGGCCCGCGTTTCGGTTCGGGTTTGCGTGTGGGTTATGATTCCGATCAGGTCGATGCGCTGGCGCCGGAACGCGAAGCGGTCTGGAATCGCATCGATGGCGCGCAATTCCTGACATTGAACGAACGCCGTGCGGCCGCGGGCTATGGTCCGGTGGCCGGCGGGGATGAGGTGCCCCATGTCGCTGGCGGCAATTGAGATGAACGAGCGGCCGCCGCGGCGCAGCCGCTTCGATTTCGAACGGCGCGTTCCCATGGCCCTGATATTCGGTTTCCTGCTGCAGACGGGCGGCGCGCTGTTCTGGGCCGGCTCGGCGGCGCAGCGGATCTCCGAAATCGAGCGTGAAACGCGCGCCAACGAAAATGCCGTCGAACGTGTGGTGCGGCTTGAAGCCGAAGTCGCGGGCTTGCACGAAACGCTCGACCGCATCGAAGGCAAAATCGACCGCATGACCGCGCCAGCCGGAAAAACCCTTCAATAGAGAACATCATGCATCGTGTCGAACGCGTGAAGCATCGCCTCACGCGAAAAATCATGCCTGTGCGTTTATCCGGATTGGGCGTCGACGGTTTCGAAGGCTATGCCTCGGTCTTCGGCGCGCGCGATGGAATCGGCGACATTGTTGCGCCCGGCGCGTTTGCGGCGAGCCTGCGGCGGCGCGGGGCGGGCGGCGTGCGTATGCTTTATCAGCATTTCGCCTACGAGCCGATCGGTGTGTGGGACGAGATCAAGGAAGATGCGCGCGGGCTTTATGTGCGCGGCCATCTGGTGATGGAGGTGGAACGCGCCCGCGACGTGGCGGCACTGCTGCGCGAAGGCGCGCTCGGCGGCCTCTCTATCGGGTTCAAGACAGTGCGTGCGAAGAAAGAGTCCGCGAGCGGCACGCGCACGCTGCAGCAAGTCGATCTGTGGGAGATTTCGGTCGTGACGTTTCCGTTGCTCGAAGCGGCAAGCGTCACCGCGGTGGGCGATCCAGGCAGCGCTCTGGCCGCGAAGATTCGGCAGGTGACCGCTGTGCTCAAAGCGTGAATGGACGCCAACAATGCCCCACTTTGTGTTTTATGACCTGTCGCCAGAAGCGAAGGAAAAGGTCTCGCGGCTGCGCTGGCAACTCGCCGGCAACCGCATGCTGCTCGCGTATTACCGATTGGAAGCACTGCTCGCAAAGGCGAACTTCAACGCCAACGAAGCGCGCGTGCCGGCCGGCGATTTCGAGGGCGGGCAGTGGACGCGCGTCGCCGGTGCAAGTTCAACGCGGCGAGTGCCCAATCAGTTGCCCTTGCCCCCCATTCCGGTTGCCGCCAATCCCAATTTGAGTGGTCGCGCTCGCGCAACCGGCGCAACCGAAAATTCTGACAAGGGCGTGACGATTTATCGTGCGGATGGTTCAGTCGAAGCAAGACAGGGTGTTAGCCGTTCGTGGCGGAACAACAACCCGCATAATATCGTAACGGGACCATTTGCCAATCGGCACGGGGCAATTGGCAGCGCGAGCGGTATGGCCGTTTTTCCCGACGAAATAACCGGCGGCGCCGCGGCTGCCGCTCTGTTGCGCACGCAGACCTACTCGCAATTGACGATCGACCAGGCGATTGCTCGCCGGTCGCCACCCTCCGAAAATGATACCGGGGCTGTACAACGCAATGTACGCAC
The DNA here is from genome assembly GCA_036264295.1 of Micropepsaceae bacterium. Lineage (GTDB taxonomy): Bacteria > Pseudomonadota > Alphaproteobacteria > Micropepsales > Micropepsaceae > CAIYRG01. Next base: position 3,527 of record DATARE010000324.1, read on the forward strand.
CATTGGCGGATTTACCGGAAAGGAAATCATCGGGCATCTTGGGCAAGATCAATTCAATCGCCTAATAAGAGCCATCCGAGATGCGGAGGGATGGCGGACAGGCACCGTCATGCGCACTCCTGGCCGAAAGCCGAGCTGATGCAAATTCCGTGTGGATATCCTATTATCCCTTGGCTGACCGCCAGGAATTCTCGCCTTGCCGAAGCTGCGCCATTTTTTTTCCCTTCTTGCGTTCATCGCGTGCCACGCCGCCGCGCCGCTGGCCATGAGCGACCGAGTGGAAAGATTGCAAATCTATCCCGTCCACTATGGCACCAATTCGCTTAACGTGAACGGCCGCGAAGTGATGATCGTAAAGGGCGCCTATAAGACCGAAACCGCCGCGGGCGGCGACCAGTATTTCGTCCTCGCAAGACAGGGGGCCGTGTGGCAGCTGGCCCGGCATGGACTAGGCGGGCACGACAGCACAATGATAACCACTGCGCCGCATACGGGGGAAGACGCTATTGTATCGCTATATTTCATGATTCCCAAGGTGCGAGGTCCGCAGGTTTCGGACCTTTATCTCTTGGTGGCGGACCGGCAATTCCAGAATAGCATTCCTGAGGTCACGCCTGTAGAATTCACATTATATGTTCTCGAACGCCGGAACGACGACTTCGGTATTCTTTATTTTCGAACCGTTCAGAAAGAAACTGCGAAAGAACAGTATTGCAGCGCCGATCTGGCGCTGTACCGGGAATTGAAGATTCCGCTGCCGTATTCCGGCGACGAACGGAACTATGGCTGCAATTAAATTGGCGCCTGCTCTTGAAGCGCAGCGCTGCCATGACCACCTGAACTACATCACCAAAATTCAAAATTGAGAAACCGGCGGTGCCGAGTGAGCCGCCGCTTGCATCGCTGCAGGCGGCAGAACGCGCGCGCGCCGAACGGTCAGTGCATGTCAGTGCTCACAGCGTGAAAGCAACAAGGAGACATCATGGAATTGGAATCCAAAGCCCTGAGCGGACCGGCCGAAAGCCGCGAAGTGAAGGAAGCATTCGACGAATTCCGGCGGACGATTGAAACCTATAAAGCCGAGAACGACGAAAGGCTGCAAAAACTGGAGCGGCGCTCGGACGACGTGGTCACCAATGAAAAGGTCGATCGCATCAACCAGGCCGTCACCGAACAAAAGCGCTTGGTGGAAGAACTGATCCTCGCCAACCAGCGGCCGCAGCTTGGCGGCCAAACCGTTCAGGGCGGCGATATGCGCGAGCACAAATCGGCGTTCGACCGCTATGTCAGGAAGGGCGATGCCGGCGGGCTTGCGCCGTTCGAGATCAAATCGCTGTCCTCGCAATCCGATCCCGATGGCGGCTATCTGGTGCCGCGCGAAACCGAAACCGCCATCGACCGCGTGCTCGCCAAGGTGTCGCTCATTCGCGCGATAGCGACGGTGCGCCAGATCGGCGCCCAATCCTATCGCAAGCCCGTCACCACCACGGGCGCGGATGCGGGATGGGTCGGCGAAACCGCCACGCGCGCCGAAACGACCGCGCCGAATTTGAGCGTGGTCGAATTTCCGACCATGGAGCTTTATGCCATGCCGGCGGCGACGCAGAGCCTGCTCGACGATGCGTTCATCAATATCGAGCAATGGTTGACCGAAGAGGTGCAAACCACCTTCGGCGAACAGGAAGGTGCGGCCTTCATCAATGGCGACGGCATCAACCGCCCGCGCGGTCTGTTAAGCTACACGGTGGTCGCCGATGCGAGCTGGGCCTGGAACAAGCTCGGCTACATCGCGTCTGGTGCGGCGGGCGCGTTCGCGTCTTCCAATCCGTCCGACGCGCTGGTCGATCTGGTCTACGCCCCGCGCCAATCCTACCGCGCGAACGGCCGCTGGGTGATGAACCGCAAGACCGAAGCGGCGATCCGCAAATTGAAGGACGGGCAGGGCAATTACATCTGGCAGCCGGGTGCCGCCGCCGGCGACCCCGCAACGCTGCTGGGTTATCCCGTGCACGAAGCCGAGGACATGCCCGACGTCGCGGCCAATTCCTATTCGATCGCGTTCGGCGATTTCGCGCGCGGCTATCTGGTGATCGATCGGGTGGGCGTGCGGGTGCTGCGCGATCCCTATTCGGCCAAGCCCTTCGTTCTTTTCTACACCACCAAGCGCGTCGGCGGCGGCGTGCAGAATTTCGAAGCCATCAAGCTGATGAAATTCGCGGTGTCGTAATCGGCGAATGGTGAGTGGCGAATAGCAAACTGAGCTGCTCGCCGCACACGACCGGTATTTTCGCCACCCCTCCCATAAGGAACAAACATGCGAGATCTTTTCAACAACATCACCGTCGCACGCGCGATTGCGCCCGTGTCGGTGAGCGACAACACCGCCCAGGTCGGGCAGGCCATCGACCGCCAGGGCTATAGCAGCCTCACTTTCGCCATCTGCGCCGGAAGTCTCGCCGATGCCGATGCCACTTTCACGGCTCTTGTCGAACATGGCGACGCGGCGAATTTGTCGGATGCGGCTGCTGCACCGGACAGCGATCTTCTCGGCACGGAAGCGGTGGCGAGTTTCACCTTCGCGGACGACAATGCGACGCGCAAGATCGGCTACAAGGGCGCCAAACGCTATGTGCGCCTGACGATTACGCCTGCGAACAATGCCTCTGCCGCCTTGTTGGGCGCAGTCGCGATTCTGGGCCACGCGCAGCTCGCACCCACCTCCAACCCGTAAGCACCGCCAATGGGCCTTGAATGTCTGACGCCGCCCGGATGCGAGCCCGTCTCGCTTCTGGAGGCGAAAGCGCATCTGCGCGTGGATCACGACGATGAGGATGCGCTGATTGCGCGTCTCATTGTGGCTGCCCGCGAGAGCTGCGAACGCATCACCAGCCGGGCATTCATCCAACAGGCGTGGCGCCTTTGGTGCGATGCCTGGCCCGATTGCGTGCGGCGCGTGATTCCCATTCCCAGGCCGCCGCTGATGAGCCTCACATCGGTGGCGGCGTATGACCGCTCCGGCGCGGCCACGTTGCTTTCCAGCGATGCCTATATCGTGGACAGCGCGGCCGTGCCGGGGCGGATCATATTCACGGACATTGCCGTGTTGCCGGTGGATTTGCGGCAGGCGAACGCCATCGCGATCAGCTATCAGGCCGGCTACGGCGCCAATGCGCCGGATGTGCCGGCGGCCATACGCGGGGCAATTCTCAGCCTCGTGGCGCAGCGTTACGAAGCGCGCGGGGAATCCGCCGTTCCGCCTTCCAATGTCGCGGCGCAGCTCGCGCCCTTTCGCGTGATGATGCTGTGAACGCCTTTCCGATTGGCGATGCGCGCCAGCGTGTCGTGCTGGAATCCAAAGTGCTCGCCACAGATGGCGGCGGCGGATACGCGGAAAGCTGGGAAGCCTATGCGGTGGTGTGGGCGGTTCTCGAAACGGAGAGCGGGAGCAAACCGCTCGAAGCGGGGCGGCCAGAAATGCGAGTAGCCTGCCGGTTCATCATCCGGCGCCGCAGCGATTTGTCGGTCAACCACCGCATACGCATCGGCGAGCGGCTGTTCGCCATTCGCGCGATTGTCGATGCGGGCCCGCAATCCCCAAGCCTGACATTGCTCTGCGAAGAAGGAGCGCCCTCGTGACCGAAGCTTTTTCCTTTGCTGGCCTGGAACAGAATCTGGCGCGAGCGGCCCGGGACGGCGCCGCGGAAGCGGCAAGCCAGTTCGGCCAACAGCTGCGCACCATGGGTGAGACGGTTTCCGTGCAAACCGCCCCGGATGGAACGGCACAAATCGTTCTGGAAGGGGCGGCAACCGTTGCGCGTGAATTCGGCACGCGAAGTGTGCCGTCGCGTCCGGTGGTCGGTGCGGCCCTGCAAGCCAACCGCCAGAGCATTCGTGAAACCATCGCACGCAAGCTCAGAGAGGCAGTGAAAGGTGCGCGCTCATGAGCAAAGCCGGCTGGCCATTGCAAAAGGCGATCTTTGCCGCCCTCAGCGCCGATTCCACGCTAGCGCTGCTGATCGGCGACCCGCCGCGGATTTATGACGATCCGCCGGGCGAGGTGCAGCTTCCCTATGTGCAGATCGGCGATGGTTCGGAAGCCGATTGGGGTACGGCGACGGATACCGCCGCGGAGCATCAATTTTTGATTCACGTCTGGTCGCGAGCCGGCGGGCGCATGGAAGCGCGCGCCATTCTCGCCGTCATCTATGACGTGCTGCACGACGCAGCGCTTACCCTCGAATCCAATCGCCTGGTCAATCTGCGGTTCGCACTGTCCCAAGTGTGGCGAGAAACCGACGCGGAGACCTATCACGGCATGGCGCGCTACCGCGCCGTGACCGAGCCCAATTCTTAAGGAGACGAATCATGGCCGCCCAAAAGGGCAAGGACTTGCTGATCAAGGTGGGGGATGGCGCGACGCCAGAGGTTTTCACCACCATTGCGGGACTGCGCACGACATCGCTGGGCTTCAACGCCCAAACCATCGATATCACCAATGCGGATTCCGCGAACATGTGGCGCGAGCTGCTTGCCAATGCCGGTGTGCGGCAGGCGAGCGTGTCGGGGTCTGGCGTGTTCAAGGATGCCGGGTCGGATGAGACCGCGCGCGGCATTTTCTTCAATCAGGATCTGAAGAACTGGAAGATCGTGGTGCCGGATTTCGGCGAGATCACCGGCCCGTTCGCGGTGACGGCGCTGCAGTATGAAGGCGCCTATGACGGCGAGGTCCGGATGTCGCTGACGCTGGCGTCGGCCGGCGCGCTCAGCTTTGCGGCGATTTAGATGGCGAACCGGGTACGTGGCGAAGCCGAGTTGCAGGCCGGCGGACGGATGTTCCGTCTGCGCCTGACCCTTGGCGCTTTGGCGGAAATCGAGGATGGGCTGTCGCTCACAGATCTGTCGGAAATTGAAAAGCGGCTGAAGAAATTGCGCGCCGCCGATCTGGCGATCATCGCCGCGGCGCTGATCCGCGGCGGCGGGCACGAGATGACGGCTTTGGAAGCACTGCGTCTGCCGGTCGACTTTCCGGTGCTGGTGCGCGCCGTCACAGATGCGTTTGCCGCCGGTGCGGGTGAGACCGGGGGAGAGGAAGCTAATGGCCCTTTCGCTGGGCGCGACTCCTCGAAATCGGACTCGGCATGATGGGCCTGGCCCCCGATACGTTCTGGAACATGTCGCTGCCGGAATGGCGGGCGGCCGTTGCTGGGTTCGCGCGAATGCGCGGGCAACGCGCCGGCCCAGCAGCCGATCCGATGCGACGCTCGGAGCTTGAGCGATTAATGCAAATCTATCCTGACACGGATTCCTCGCATGGCTGACGCTACCCTTTCCGACCGGCTGATCATCGATATCGGCGCCAATCTCACGCCGCTGACGCAATCGCTGTCCCAGGCGGCGCGCGGCGTTAACGCCTTTGCCTCCGATACTGTCGGGAACGCGACGCGTACCATGGGCGGTGCATTCAACGAGACGTTCGGGGCGCTCGAGAAGAGTGTGGTAAAGGCCACGCGCACGGGCCAGTTTTCTTTCCGGGATATGGTCAATTCCATCATTGCCGATCTGGCGCGGATCGCCATTCAGCGTTCCGTTGTCCAGCCAATCGAGAAAGCGGTCGAGGGCATCGGTGCTTCGATCGGAACTGCGCTCAGCGGGCTTGCGGTCGGCGGCCCGGTGGCGCCGGGCAGCGCCTATCTCGTCGGCGAACACGGACCTGAGCTGTTCATGCCGGCCGGCAATGGCGCCATCGTGCCGAATGCAAGCCTGGGATCGGTGCGGCCCAATGTCGTCGTCAATGTGCAGACGCCCAATGCGCAGAGCTTCTTCAAATCGGAATCCCAGGTCGCAGCAATGCTGACGCGCGCGCTTGCCAGAGGCGGAAGGAATCTCTGACATGGCCTTTCACGAGACGCGCTTTCCCACCGGCATTGCTTTCGGATCGTCGGGCGGACCGGCGCGCAAGACCGAAATCGTCACGCTCGGTTCGGGCTTCGAAGAGCGCAATGCGGTGTGGGCGAATTCGCGCCGCCGCTATGATGTCGGCTATGGCGTGAGATCGCTCGACGATATCCATGCCGTGATCGGCTTTTTCGAGGCGCGCATGGGGCGGCTCTACGGTTTCCGCTTCAAGGATTTCGCAGATTTCAAATCCTGTGCTCCCAATGTAGCCGTCGCGGCGGGCGATTCCATCATCGGCAGCGGCAATGGCACCGCAACCGAGTTTTCGCTGGCGAAACTGTATTCCTCGGGCGCGGGAAGCTGGACGCGCGCCATCAAGAAACCCGTCGCCGGAACGGTTCGGGTCGCTCTGAACGGCGTGGAAGCGATGAGCGGCTGGAGTGTGGATACGACAATGGGCGTGGTGACGTTTGTCTCCGCGCCGGCGAGCGGCGTCATCATCACGGCTGGGTTCGAATTCGATGTGCCGGTGCGTTTCGACACCGATTACCTCGAGGTCGATCTCTCCGCCTTCGCGGCCGGCGCGATCCCGAAGATCCCGCTGGTGGAGATCAAGGTTTAGCCATG
>DATARE010000361.1:0-5057 GCA_036264295.1 Micropepsaceae bacterium
CCATACGATTGTGGAATAATCCCTCCCCGATTCCGGCGAAACGCCGGAATCGACCCTCCCTTTTCAAGGGAGGGCGAAGAAAATCATAGCCCCAGAACGCATTCCGCGTTGCCGTGGTAGAATTTCTCCAGGAACGCGTCGGAGAAGCCGAGTTCCTCCCATTCCTTGAACAGGCGCCCATAGGGGATGCTGGGATAATCGCTCCCGAACATCATCTTGTCCTGCAGCCGCCCGCGCATGTCGCGCACGATCGAGGCGGGAAGATATTTCGGCGCCCAGCCCGACATTTCCCAATAGACGTTGCCCTTGTGGAGGGCCACCGCCGTGGTCTCGTCGATCCAGGGATAGCCGGGATGGGCCATGACAATGGTGAGGTTGGGAAAATCCGCCGCCAGCGCGTCGATTGACGAGGGATGTGCATGCCGCGTCTTGGCGCCCATGCCGCCGGGCATTCCTGCGCCCATACCGGTCATGCCGACATCGATCATCACGGGCACCTTCAGCGCAGTGATTTCCTCGAACAGCGGATAATAGCGCACATCATCGACAGCGAAGTGCTGCATGATGGGATGGAAGTGGAAGCCCAGCATCTTCAGATCGCGGATCGCGTGGCGGGCTTCGTCGATGGCCGTTTGCCCCTTGGCCGGTTCTACGGCACCCCAGGCCTGGATCGTGCAGCGATGGCGGTCGCGCATGGCGGCGACGTAATCATTCGAGCAAGGCGGCGTGGCGATGGTGGTCGAAAGATCGAGCGCGACAAGGCAGGCATCCACACCCGCAGCTTCGAATTCAGCGATCACATCCGCTTCGGCCTTCGGCTTCCATTCGCGCTTCCAATAGGTGGCAAGCGCATCGACATAGGGACCCTGGCAGTCGATCCATTCTTTCGTGCCGGGATAGGCGTGAAGATCGATCTTTCTCATTTGGCCTCGCCCCCTCCGGTTCGCTGCGCGAACCACCTCCCCCGTAACCACGAGGGAGGAAAGAAATCGGTCTGGGTGCGTGATTTTCCTCCCCCGTTTACGGGGGAGGTGAATCTGAGAGTCCCCCTCCCCCAGCGCGGGGAGGGGTTGGGGGTGGGGGGATTCCATTCGGCCGCAGCGAACATTAGCGTCAGATCCGGTTGCCGCGCGTGCGCGCGATGGCGCGTTCCGCGGCCATTTCCGAAAGCTTCTTCTTCGACACTTTGCCGAAGTTCGACAACGGAAATTCATCGAGAATCAACAGCCGTTCGGGAAGTTTGATTTTCGCCATCTCTTTGGTTTCCAGGAAACGGACGAGTTCGTCAAATGTCAGGCTCTCGCCCGGCTGCAATACAAGGCACGCGCACATGCGTTCGCCCAATTCGGGACAGGGCACCGGCACGCAGGCGACGTTCTGCACGGCCGGGTGCGACAGGATCAGATTTTCAATTTCCTCGGCGCTGATCTTCTCGCCGCCGCGATTGATGAGGTCTTTCTTGCGGCCCTCCACCATGTAATTGCCCGATGGGTGCTGCCGCATCAGGTCGCCGGAGCGATAGAAACCGTCCGCCGTGAAGGCGCGCTTGTTGTGTTCTTCGGCGCCGTAATAGCCACGCAGCGTGTAGGGGCCGCGGCAGCAGAATTCGCCGATCGCGCCAAAGGGAACAATGTTGTCGTCCTCGTCCAGCAGCATGATTTCGTCATCGGGGCAGATCGTGCGCCCGACGGTTTCGAGCCGCACCTCCGGCGGATCGTCAAGCCGCACGAACATCAAGACGCCTTCGGCCATGCCGAAATTTTCCTGCACAGTGACCGTCGGGATCAGTTCATGGGTTTTCGCACGCGTTTCGGGCTGCAGCCTTTGACCGCCGCTCTGAATGACGCGCAGCGAGGACAGATCATAGCGAGAGATCGAAGGATCATTGATCCAGCGGATGAGCAGGGCCGGCACCACATGGATATGCGTGACCCGATGTTTTTGCACCAGCCGGAAAATCGCTTCGGGCGATGTGTCGGTGGAGAGCACCACCTTCGCACCCCGGAAAATGAAACCCTGAAGACCGGGACAGGCGAGCGGCAGATTGTGCGCGATAGGAAGCACATCGAGCAGGACGGAATCATCCGCGATGCCCGTCACCGAACCCGCCATCTTGGAGTTGTAGACATAATCATTGTGCGTGCGCGGAATCAGCTTCGGCACGCCCGTGGTGCCGCCAGAGAGAAGGAACAGCGCCGGGTCGGTGGGATCGATTTTGATGCGCGTGAGTTCGTCCGGGTCGCGCGCGGATGGACGCGCGATCAGATCGTCGAGTGAGACAAAGCCGGGCGGCGCTTCGCCCAGCACGATGGCAATTTTGAACTGCGGCTGTTCATGTTGGATGCGCCGGACGAGCTCGCGAAAATCAAAATCGCGCTGGCGGTCCGGCATGACACAGCCGACGGCGCCAGCGATCTGTACGAATTGGGAAATTTCGAGATAGCGATGCGCCGGCAGCGCCATCACCGGAATGGCGCCGATCTTCTGCAACGCGAGATAAAGATAAACGAACTGGATCCGGTTCGGGAGCTGGACAATGAGCCGGTCAAGCGGCTTCAACCCGAGATCGAGCAGGTTCAGCGCGAGATTGGTGGCGCGCGCATCGATGTCCGCATAGGTGGCTTCGGCATCGCTATCGATCACCGCGACGCGGTCGGCATAGCGCCGGCAATAATCTTCCCATGCTTGCGCGAGCGTGCGGTCTTCCCAATAGCCCTTCGTTCGGTAACGGGCCGCGAAGTCGGGCGGAAACGGAACAACACCGGGGAGCATGTGGGTATGACAATCCAAAAGGCCAAACACGAAGGGCACGAAGAAGCACAAAGGACACGAAGAATATTTGGTCCGCGCGCAAGCGCGGACCGGCTCATAAAACCATGCGCTTTATGCCTTGTTTCAGTAACACCACGTTGAAGTTGATCAGGAAACCAAGCTTGCGCCGTGACAAGCGCAAATAGGTCAGCAACTGCGCTTCGTGAATTGGTGCAAATGCAGCAACAGCCTTCACTTCCACAATCACGAGATCATCAACCATCAGATCGATGCGATAGCCCGCATCAAGAGTGATCGAGTCGTAGGTCACGGGCAGCGGTAGCTGGGTAACGACTTTGTGCCCACGGCGCTGCAACTCGTGGCTCAAGCATATCTCATAGGTGGATTCGAGAAGACCCGGCCCCGTCGCACGATGAACCGCTAACGCCGAATCGACAATGGCGTGCGCAGTACCTTCGATTCCAGCCAGCGGCACTTCGTGTCCTTCGTGCACCTTCGTGCCCTTCGTGTTTCTCTTTGTTTCAGGTGGTGCTGGCGAAACCGCCGTCGATGACGACGATTTCGCCGGTCACAAAGCGGTTGGACTGGATCAGCGACAGCATCACCTCGGCAACATCATCGGCCGTGACACAGCGACCCAAAGGTGTGGCTTTCGCGCGGCGTTCCATCAGCCGGTCGTAATTGTCTCCGAGCATGCGTTCCATCCATTCGCCCTCCATCCAGCCGGGCGCCACCGCGTTGACGCGGATGTCAGGCCCGAGCGCACCGGCGAATTGCTTGGTCAGGGACACGATTGCCGCCTTGCTCGCGGCATAGGGCAGCGGCTGAGGACCGGGACGCAGGCCCACAATGCTTGCGGTGTTCACGATGGAAGGGTTCTCACCCCGCTTCAGAAGCGGCACGGCGGCGCGTGTCACCAGAAACAGTCCCCGCACATTCACGGCGAAGACGCGGTCCCAATCTTCAACGCTGACGGCTTCCATATCCTTGGGCGGCGTCGCAATCGTGGTCCCGGCATTGTTGATAAGGGCATCAAGCCCGCCGAATGCCTGGTCAATTTTCTGCAGCATCGCGCGGACATCGGCATCTTCGGCGACATCGCCCGGCAGCAGCAGAACCTTCGCCCCGGCGTTTTGCGCTTCGGCAGCCACGGCGCGCGCCGCCTCCACGCTGGAGCGATAATTCAGCGCCACATTGAAGCCCGCGCGGGCCAGATGCAGCACGGCCGCACGGCCTATTCCCGTTGCCCCGCCGGTGACGAGCGCGCGCTTGCGCCGATCCATGACAGCATTCCTTCGCGAATGAAAAGCCGCCCTATCTAGGCGAATGACGGGGCGACTGCAAATCCGTTAAGATTGGGTTTGTCTGATGGAATTCGAGGCAAAGATGAAGCGATGCAAAGCGGTTTTCGGCGCGGGGCTTGCGGTGCTTTTCCTCGCAGCCACGCCCCCTTCGTTTGCGGCCGATACGCGCATCATCCGGCTCGATTCCCATCTCGACACGCCGATGAATTTCGCGCGCCCCGGCTGGGACATCATGGATGCGCACAGCTTCGATTCCGACCTCTCCCAGGTCGATTATCCCCGCATGGTCAAGGGTGGGCTGGATGGCGGATTTTTTGCGATCTACACGCCGCAGGGACCACGCACGCCGGTAGGTTTTGCGGCTGCGCGCGACGCGGCCCTGAAACGCGCCGTGGAAATTCACGAAATGGTGGCGCGCCATTCCGACACATTCGCCCTTGCCACGCGTGCCGACGATGCCGCCCGCATCGCCGCATCCGGCAAACGCATCGTCTATATGAGCATGGAAAATTCCTATCCGCTCGGCAAAGACCTGACCCTGCTGAAGACATTCTACGAACTGGGTGTGCGGATGGCGGGTCCGGTGCATTTCACCAACAACGATCTTGCCGATTCCGCGACCGATCCGAAAGGGCCCGAATGGCACGGGCTATCGCCGCTGGGAAAGGAGTTCGTTGCGGAAGCGAACCGGCTCGGCATCATCCTGGACGCGAGTCACGCCTCCGACGATGTGTTCGATCAGATGCTGGCCTTGTCGGCGGCCCCGATCATCCTCTCGCATTCCAGTGCGCGCGCGGTGTTCAACCATCCGCGCAACATCGACGATGCCCGCATCCAGAAACTGGCCGCGGCCGGCGGCGTCATTCAGATCAATTCCTATAGCGAGTATCTGGTCACCACACCGGACATTCCCGCGCGCAATACCGCCATGCGGGCTCTGGGCATGAAATATGGCCCGTTCCGCACGCTCGCAGGCGACAG
>DATARE010000399.1:0-1631 GCA_036264295.1 Micropepsaceae bacterium
GCGTTCAGCCTGTCAGGTTTAGATTTAAGACGGGCTGACATCTAAACCAGACAGGCTGAACGCCTGTCCTACATAAACGAAAGGACCCCAATGCACATCCTATCCGTCTACGTCCCGCAATCCGTAATCGCCTGGATCGTAATCGGCTTGATCGCCGGCTGGCTCGCGGGCACGTTGTCGCGCGGCCACGGCTTCGGATGCATCGCAGACATCGTCCTGGGCATGGTGGGAGCAATCATCGGTGGATGGATTTTCACCAAGCTTGGCATTCTGGGTGGCGGGCTGCTTTTCAGCATCGCCGCGGCCACCGTCGGAGCGATTCTACTCGTCGCAGTCGCCAGGATATTTTCCGGTGGCGGCAAATAATCCGCTCTACAAATCGCCCCAATTTGGACCGGAATGAACGCTTGGAATTTATTCTGGACGCTCGCCGATCTGTTCCGAGAGAAGCTCGAAAATAACTCGCCCCTGATGGCGACGGTCACAGCAAAGGACGCGGCTTTGGCTTTTCAGTCTGCTGGGCTCTGGGATTGGTGATAAAAACCAGCGCACCCTGCGTGGCCGGTTCCTTTTGCGTGAGCATCACGGTCTGTCCGCCAAGCTGCAATTTGGTTACGTCCACTACTTTCCCCGGCACCGGTGTTTGGCGAGCGTCGACCACCACGCCGCCCGGCAACTCCCAGTGCACTTCGCCGTTGCGTGATTCAGTGCCATCAGGATTCGCCACCGCTTGATAGACCAGGCTTGCCGGCGGCCCCCATTTTTCTTTTCCCTCGGCCACAAAATCATCGAACGATGTCGCCGTAATCATCACTTCCACGACCTTGCCGCCCTCGACCGTATTCGCATACGGAGGCAGATCAAATGTCGCGCGATGCCCCATTTTCGCTTCCTTCTCGTGTTGCCGGCACTCGCCTCTGCACGGCTCCAGGTACGGGCTGAGCTTGGCGTAGCTCATCCCCAGCGCTTCCAGAGGCCGGGGCGCATTGTCGACGGGATTTTTTTCAGCCGGCGCGGACGCTGCCACGAACAGAACGCACCAGAAAAGTACAACGGACATTCTCACGCCACCCCGATTCGCGAGCAGCGCGTACCACGAAGCAATTCCGAGATTTGCATTTTGCATCACCATTTTGCACTCCAGTTCGCGGGCGCTTGGCCATCGAAAACGTTCGCACGGCACTTTTTGCCGGCCCGCGGATGATTTTCTGTCCTGACTGGCAACGCTCAGACTCGACACTCTGAACAGTTTGCGTGGATCCACTCCGCGCGAACCAGGTTTGGCCACCTGCTCTATTGTCCCAAGCACGTTCTGAACCAATCGCCACTTGAGTGCTATATCGGCCTAAATGAGTTGGAGAACAGTTCCTATGCCGGAAAAAACGCGTTGCCGGGGCGATTCGTCTGAAACGATTTCCCAAACAGAAACGCCCAGCCGCTCATTTCCTTCGTCGAACATGCAGCGGCACTCTGCGAAATTTCACACGTGAATTGTCTTGTGCAGGTTGAAACGCGGGCCGCCGAATCAATTCCCGAAGCCCCGTATGGTACGATGATGGGTCACTCATAAGGACGTGAACTACATTGGATAAACCATCTCTCTTAGCAATCCCGCTGGGCGGACTCGGCGA
>DATARE010000401.1:0-3084 GCA_036264295.1 Micropepsaceae bacterium
GCCCCCACCGGCAGGCAGCGGCGCCTCGGCAGGCACGGCCCGCGCGAGCGGCTTCTCCAGATGCCAGGCGCCAAGCAGGTTCACGCCCTGACGATTGCCGGGCCGCATATTGTGGGTGCAGCTCCACACATCATATTGCCAATCGACAATGGTGCCGTCGGCCGACAGGCCCGCCCGTGCGGTCATGGTCATGGCCGAGCCGAAGGGCTCCCACCCGAACTCGTCGTCGCGCATCCATTGCAGCTTGACGAGGCGGCCATTGCTGTTGATCGACAGCATTGCCGCATCGAATGCCGCATCGTCGGCGCCGTTGTGGCCATAACAGCCCGCACCCGGCGTGTGGATCACACGGACTTTCTCCGGCGGCAGGCCGGTGGCTTTGGCAATATCCGCGCGCAACGGATAGGGACCTTGGGTGTGCGACCACACCGTCAATTGGTTGTCGATGAATCCCGCCACGCCGCAGGACGGGCCGATCGAGGCATGGGCGAGATAGGGTTTGCGATACGTCGCCTCCACGGTTTTCACGGCAGGTGCGGCCGATCCGGCTTTTTCGTTCACCGTCTTGGTGTCGATATCGGGGCGCGTTTTGAGAAATTCATGGACGTTCGCCGGTTCCGGCAGGTTTGCCGGATTTTTCCACACGGCGGCTTTGGCGAGTGCGGTGCGCGCCGCAATGGCCTGCTCCTCGCGTTCGGCAACAACGCCGATGAAGCGTCCATCGCGCACAACCGAGATGACGCCCGGCATCTTGCGTACGGCCGTATCGTCCAGCTTTGTGAGTTCCGCGCCATAGCTGACAGGCCGCACCACGCGCCCGAACACCATGCCGGGGAGCCGCAAATCCTGGATGAAGACCGGGCGGCCCATGACTTTGTCGGCGATATCCAAACGCTGAATCGACTGTCCGACGACCTTGTGATCCTTCGGTGGCTTCGCGGGCGCGCTGTTGGTCGCTTCGCGGGCCAGGGGATTGGCCGCAGCCAGCTCCCAATAGCTGGTCTTCTTCGCGCCGTCCTTGGTGAAAATGAGACCATCGTCTGCGATCAATTGATCGGATGGCACGGCCAAACGCTGAGAGGCCAAATCGATCAGAATCGCGCGAGCTTCGGCGGCCGCGGAGCGCAAGGCCGCGCCGCCCACTTCGATGGAATTGCTTCCGGCAGTGACGCCTTCATTGGGCGAGCGCGACGTGTCCACCGGGATCATCCGTATCCGGATGAAGGCAATGTCGAGTTCTTCGGCGGCAATCTGCGCCAGCGCCGTGGTGGCGCCCTGGCCGAGTTCCACCCGGCCGCTGGACACGGTCACGGTCCCTTCCGGATCGACGCGCAGCCAGGAATCCAGCCGCCGATTGGCTTCCAAGGTTCCGGGAAGCCTTTTTGCGGCTTCCGCTGCGCTGGCCAGACGGGGCGCCATGCTGAACGCAATCACGAAGCCGCCGGCGGCGGAGCCGAATTGACGGCGCGTGAGAACCGGCCCGTTCATGTCGCGGCTCCTTTGGCGGCGCGCAGAATTGCGCGGACGATGCGGTTATGGCTGCCGCAACGGCAGAGATTGCCCGCGAGCGCTTCGCGGATTTGGCCATCGGTGGGATGCGGATTGCGGTCGAGAAGCGCCTTGGCCGACATGATCATGCCGTTGATGCAATAGCCGCATTGCATCGCCTGTTCGGCAATGAAGGCGGCTTGGAGCGGGTGCGGTTTCTCCTCCGTGCCGATCCCCTCGAGCGTGGTGACGTTACGTCCCGACACGCTGCTGAGTTGGGTGCGGCACGACCGGATCGGGGCGCCATCGACGATTACCGTACAGGCGCCGCATTGTGCCAGGCCGCAGCCGAATTTCGCGCCCGAAAGCTCGAGATCGTTCTTGAGGACGTAAAGAAGCGGCGTATCGCGCTCGGCGGTGATCTCGCGGGCTTCCCCATTGACTTGCAGTCGATAGCTTTGAGGCATGTTTCCTCCAGAATGCGCAATTTTACAGGAGAACGGGCTCTACGCAAAACAGCTGAGCTCAGACCCTTGAGAGCCGTCGCCACGGCGCGCACCTTCTGCTAAATAGCGAGCCAATGCGTGTCAAAAACAGGGAGGATTTCATGTCAGCTCGCCTGACGATCGTGTTTGCGGCCGTGGCCGCGCTGGGAATAAGCGCAGTTGCGGCCGGCGCCTCGCAAGCGGCGCCGGCGACAATTGCCGGCCTCGATTACGAATTCTTCAAGACCAAAGTCGCCCCGATCTTCATGAAGCAACGCCCTGGCCATTCGCCCTGCGTGGTGTGCCACACCGGTGCCAACAATTTCTTGCATCTGGAAGAACTCGCCCCGGGCCAGACCGCCTGGAACGAAGACCAAATGAGCAAGATGTACACCTCCATCGCGCGGCTCGTGACGCCGGCCAATCGGCCGGAGAGCCGCTTGTTGATTCACCCGCTCGCGCCTGAAGCCGGCGGCGATCTGTTTCACTCTGGCGGACGCCAGTTCGAATCCAAGGACGACCCGGACTACAAGGTCCTGATGCAATGGGTCGGGGTAAAATAGTTAGCACCCGCTGAAATGCGAACGGGGCCGGTGCTTGCGCATCGGCCCCGTTGCTATTTGGGTATTGCCGCAGTTTCAGCGCATGAACAGCGTATTGATGCGCTTGGGCACTTCACCGACCGGAACCACGGCGCTGATTTTCTTGGTCGCCATGTTGATCGCCGTTACCGAACGCAGGCCGGAATTGGAGACATAAACCTGACCGTCGGCAAAGGTCACCCAGTTCGCCACGGCGCCGCCAAGCTGACGTCCCGGGATTTGCAGATCGGGCAGCTTGATGGTGTCGGAAGGCTTTGTGGCATTCGTGAAATTGCCGGCGAGGTCGTAGGTGAACACCGCATTCTGCGGAATGCTGGTGACCCACAGGGTCTTTCCGTCCGGTGAAACGCCGATGCCATGGGAGGGCGCATCCTCGCGGCCCGGATCCATGTCGACGCCGGTGTGCAGATCGGGAAGCTTTACGCGGGCGAGTTCGCGATGGGTGGCGAAGTCGAGCACGCCAAAGCCGTCCCATGCCGCCAATTGCACAAAGACGCGCTTGGCCGACC
>DATARE010000402.1:0-8572 GCA_036264295.1 Micropepsaceae bacterium
GGTCGGCCAACAGCGCATCTTCCGACGAGAAGTGAAAGCGCGTATCGCAATCGAGCATGTGCGCGCTTTCGATTTCGGTGCGGCCGTAAACAATACGGTCGCGCGCCAATACTTCGCCGGTGCGCATGTCACGTACCATCACCAGCGCCACGAAACCGGGCAGCAGGCCCATATCCGAAGGCGTGTCGCTGTAGCTGACCGTGTTCACCGGAATGGCGACATCCAGGCGGTAATGCGCCTTCTGCCCGTTGGCGGGGATGACTTTCATGCGCTTGCCCAGGAGCTCTTCAGCCAGCGCGGCACGCAGCTCGCCGCCGAGATGCAAATCCTGGCGGGCCATTTGCTCGGTGAAATCGGCTTGCGGGTTGGAGTGATCCAAAGAAATCGCGCGGGCATCGTCCGGCGCCGGCGCGGCAGACAGAACGAGATATTGATCGGGCTCGGCAATCTCGCCCAGCGCAACCACCGGAACCGGAGTGTAGGAGTCGCGCAGCTCGGCAGAGGCGGGCGCTGCAACCGCGCACATAACCGACATCAGCAAGAGAGCCATGCGAGTCATGGGAGAAAGCCTACGCCCGGTTTGTAAACGAGCAAATAATTTTTCTGCAATGCAGCGTCAGGAGAAATCCTTATTTGAGGCAAGCCCGCTGAATCCGTTGCCATTTGCCGGATCGAAACCTGCGGCAACATGTCCAGGGAACCATTCGCGTCCAGCGCACCGCTTCAGAACTTGCCCGGATAGAGGTCGATGAAACCATCCCGGTTGGGCATCTGCACCTTCATGATGCTGTTCTTGTCCAGCACATCGCCCTCCTTCATCAGCCCGTTCAGGCTGAGGATATAGGCGACGGAGGCATAGACCTCGTCATTGGTCAGCGATTTGGGTTTGTCCCACGGCATGGTCCGGCGCACGAAATCGAACACCATGGTGGCATAAGGCCAATAGGAGCCCACTGTCTGGACCGGCTGCTGCGGCGCCTTCAGCGTGCCGATGCCGCCGAACAGGCGCGGACCAGCGCCGCCTTCCGCGTTGGCGCCATGGCATGAGGCGCATTTGGCGGCATAGATGGCCTTGCCCTGCGCAGGCGTTCCGGAGCCGGCCGGCAGGCCTTTGCCGTCGGGAGCGATGGAGATGTCCCAGGCGGCGGCATCCTGCTCGCTGATCGGGTGTCCGAATTTCGGCGCATCCGCAGCGGAGGCGGCGGTGGAAGACGCAAGCATCATTGTCACAACAGCCATACCAATCGTCATAGCCGGCCAACGTGCTGGCCACCCATGAGCACTGTCCGAGGCGGCGTTCATGGGTCGCCGGGACAAGCCCGGCGATGGCGGTGAAAGATCAAACATAGACATGGCTGACCGCTCCCTTGGCATCGATGCCCCAGCTCGAAATGGAATTCACATGGTTCATCGGGAAGGCATTCACGTTCGGCGTGTTGCGCGGCGCGCCGCGTTCGGCGATGAGCTTGTCGCGCGTCGGCTGGACATTGCCGGCTTCGTCGGTGGCGCGGCTCATGACCACGGACGGCTGGCCGCTCCAATTCCACGGCATACGGAAGCGGGTGAGCGCCTTGGGCAGCACCGGCGCTTGAAGCGCTGCGATCGCCCAGGACTTGCCGCCATCGGCGGAAACCTCGACTTTGGCAATTCGTCCGTGCCCGGACCATGCCAGGCCTGAGATTTCGTAATAGCCGGGCGAAGGCATCTGCATGGTGGGCGATGGCCGCGTGATGAAGCTCTTCACCTCCATCGGGTAATAGAAGCGCCATGCCTTGCCCGATTCCAGCAGCAGCGTGTATTGCCGCGATTCATTGATCGCCATCACCGGCGCATCCGTCAGTTTCAGCCGGCGCAGCCATTTGACGTTCATGTTGCCTTCGTAGCCGGGCACCAGAAGCCGAATTGGATAGCCGCTCCACGGAATGATGCGCTCGCCGTTCTGGTAGAAGACAATCATCGCATCGTCCATCAGCTTGGCGACCGGAATCGAGCGGTTCATGGTGGAGCCGTCCGCACCTTCGGCAATCGCCCAGGTGGCATTGGGATCGACACCGGCTTCCTGCAGCAGCGTGGAGACGCGGATGCCGGTCCATTCCGAACAGGAGAGCAGCCCGTGCAATCCCTGCACCGAGGCCTGCACCGGCTCCTTCGACCACATCGGCGCCGAATTGCCGCCGCATTCGACGAAGCGGATATGCGATTCCATCGGATAGCGCATCAGATCGTTGAGCGAGAAGATCAGCGGCTGCTTCACCATGCCGTGGATCAGCAGACGATGCTTGTCGGGATCGATGTCGGGAGCCCCGGCGCGCGCGACGACAAAGTGCACGCCATTGGGTGTGATGATGCCATCGAGCAGATGATGCGGCGTGCGCGCCTGGCCGGTGCCGATACCGTTGTTGGGCGCGGTCAAATGCGCGACCTTGGATTCGAACCGCGATGGCGTCGAATAGGGCGGAATCGGTGCGCCGATGGAGAGACTCCACGGATCGACCGCGAGCGGCTCGGCGCCCGCGGAGGCAACACCGGTGACGCTGGCGGCGGCTGCGCCTGCGAACATGACGCCCTGCCCGAGCAGCGCCCGGCGATCCAGCAATCCGTTTCCGGCGACCTGTGGGATGTCGGGACTGTTCTTGTATCGCGAGTCGGTCATATAGCCCTCCCTATTCGCGTTCAGAAACAGTCTATCGCATCGGCCGGCCACGTCATTGGAGTCAGATGAGCATCACGCGGTTATTTCGCCGAGGCATCCCAGCCGATTTTGCCGCCCACCATGGTCAGCACCGGCTGGATATCCTTGATCTGATCGGCCGGGACGGTGAGATAATCGCGGTCCAGCACCACCAGATCGGCCAGCCTGCCCGGCTGGATCGAGCCGAGATTGTCCTCCTGGAACAGGAAATAGGCATTGCTGCGCGTGTGGGCGATCAGCGCATCCTCGCGGCTGATGGTTTGCGTGTTCACCACGGTGCCGCCGACCATCTTGCCTGTCACCGCGAACCCCAGAGTGGTGAAGGGCCGGTATTGGTTCACCTCGAACGCGTCCGTGCCTAGGCCCCACATGATGCCGCTGTCCTGGATGGTCTTGAAGGGCGGCGTGTGGTCGGCGCTCATCCCATGCACGCGGTGGAAGATGCCGCCCATGATGGTGGAGCGCGGCTGCACGCCGGCATACATCCCCAGCTTCTTCATGCGCTCGATCTGCGCCGGCGTGAGCTGATCCAGATGGATCAGCGCCCAGCGCAAATTGCGCACCGGGTATTCCTTGTTGATCTGTTCGATCTGATCGAGGAAGCCATCGATCGAATCGACCAGCGTCGCGTGCTGATTGACCGGAAAACCATTCTTGGCGAGCTCGTGCGCAATGCGTCCCCATTGGGCGAACTCTTCCGGTTTCGCTGTCGCCTTCACCGCCACCATATTGTCGCCCACCGGCTGGTACAGATGTTCGCCATAGGTGTAGACGTCGAAGTACAGATTGCCCTGGTACATATCCTTCTTCAGCGCGGGAATGCGCGAGACGGTGGCGTCCGCCTGCATCGGATTGCGCGCCGGAACCGAGATGTTGCAGAAGAAGCGCACCGTGGAGCGGCCCTCATTCGCCCATTTGCGATAGGCGTCCACGTCTTCATTGGGGCACGGCCCGCCGACCGTGGTGAGGCCGGCCTTGTTCATGTCTTTCATCAATGCCATGGCGCCGGATTCATAGATCGACTCCGGTGCTTCGGGCCGCGCGCGGGAAATCGCGCCCGCACCTTCCACGCTGATGATGCCGGTGGGACGCCCCGAGCCGTCACGCTGAATCCAGGCGTCGGTCTTTTTGTCGAGGCCCATGACCTCGATGGTCTTGCTGTTCACATAGGTGCAGCAGCGGGTGAATTGCAGCTGCACCGGATTGTTGGGAGCAACCGCATCGAGCTCTTCACGGCTGAAGTCTTTCTTATTGTCCGTGAACTGATCGATGGTAAAGCCGCCGAGCACATAAACCCATTCGCCGGGCTTCAGGCTTGCGGCCTTGGCGCGGATCATCTCCAGCGCCTGTTTGCGCGTGGTGATGCCATCGAGGCGCAATTCCTGCAGCCAGATGCGGCCCTCTTCCATGATGTGGGCGTGATTGTCGATCATGCCCGGCACCACCGCTTTGCCCGCGAGATCGATACGGCGCGTGCCCGGACCGGCAAGGCGGTTGATGTCCTGATTGCTGCCCACCGCGACGATGCGGTCGCCTTTCACCGCCACCGCCTGCGCGATGGAAAAACGGTTGTCGACGGTGATGATCTTGCCGTTGGACAGGATGATGTCGGGCGCGACAGCTTGTGCGTGCAGCGTTGCTGGCGCGGCGCTCAGCATGACCACCATGGCGGCTGCGATTGAATGCGTTTGTTTCATCTCATCCCCCAATATTGTTTTCTTTGGCCGCGATCATACCCGGCCTTGCGGCATAGCAACAGCGTCAGCCGTCGCGGCAGATGTCGCCTTCGCAGCGCACGTTTTTCACGTCGCTGAAAAAAGGCGAAAGCCACAGCACTGCCGCGACACCGGCAAGAAGCGCGGCAAAGGCCGGAATCGCGTGCGGCGACAGGGACGGAATAGCATCCAGCAGCAGCCCGTCATTGCCGCCCGGCACCATCACGATACCGAAACCCATCAGCATGCCACCCGCGAAATTGCGCAGCCAGACGCGCTTCGGCCGGCAGCGCCAGACACAGCTTTTGCGCAGCACGGCCGAGATAACGACGCCCGCCATCAGCGCCGCGAAGAGTGCCACTTGCAGCCATGATGGGCCCATGCGGCCGGCAATTCGCCAGCCGATGGTTTCGCGCAGCGTTCCCGTATAGGCCCAATGCCCGGCGACGAGCGCAATTCCGACATTGGCCAAACCGATGACCGCGGCCGCGAGCGACAATCGCCAGCGATGATGCAGCAGGCCTTCGACGAAGCCGCACGCCGGATCGCGTTTGCGCCACAGGCTGACGGCTTCCCATGCCGCCCAGGCCGATAGCAGCGCGGCTGCGAATCCCAATCCCCCGCCACCGATGGATATGGGCTGCAATGGGGGCACCGCAGACGGCGACGCTGTCAGCCACCCCCCGTCGATGATGGCAATGGCGACAGCAATGCCCGCCACCGTCAGCAGCATGCGCATTTCGCCGCTGCCCAGGCGGGTCACCGTGGAAACGGCGCATCCGCCATTCAACGCCGCGCCGACACCGAAGGCGAAGCCGCCAAGCACAGACGCGAATGTCGGCGCGAAGATTTCCGACGCCGGATGGCCCGGCATCAGCCACAGAACGAATACCATCGCGGCCATGATCCACAACACGGCCTTGGCGAAGCTTGCCAGCATATAGGCGCGGCGTGTGGTGAGGACTTCGCTGACCGCCTTCACCGCGCAGAGGCCGGCGGCATGGGCGGTAAACCCCAAAAGGGCGGCGAGAAACAGAACCAGAACCACCGCCATTGCCGTTCTCGAAAAGCCAGCAAGCCCGCGATCATAGCCGCGCCCAGCTGACGTGTCGGCGAAAAAAAGCCGCCTTTGCCCTTATTGTGCCGTCTTGTTCGGCTATACATGCGCGCAATGGGCCGTACTGATCCCGACGGATGACGCATCCCATCGATCTTTGCGATCCGGCCCTCGCCGATTAACCATACGCCATGTGAAAGGAAGCGGAAAATGACGCAGGAAGATGAGTTCATGGAAAGAGCTGGGTTGGTGCTCGACGACGACGCGGGAGTGGAAACGAATGAGCTAGGCGGGGCCGACAATCTTCCCGCGTTGCCGCAGGCGGTTGCCGTGAAAACGCGCAAGCGCAAAGTGATCACGACTCTGAATTTGAGCAGCCGGACCTGCAAATGGCCGATCGGCGATCCCGCAAGAGCCGATTTCCACTATTGTGGAGAATTGCCGAACCCGGGCCGCGTCTATTGCAGCACGCATGAGAGCATGAGCTATCAGCCGGTGCAGCGGAGAAGATAAGTCACTCCGTGAGGCGGGCTAACTCCAGTGATCGGTTTGGCACGCTAGCGAGAAATCGGGGTTGGATTGGAGTTCTGTCGCTGGCGGCGCGTTGTCAGCGGCAGGCTGACAAATTCCACTCTAACCCCAATTTCCGAAGTTTTCAGCCGGTCGGCGTCGAGGGCAATCCCGTTCACCGCAACGATCTGTGTACCGGACCTCACCACCAGCCGCGCGATTTGAACCACAAAATCGGCAGCACCGTGCTGATGACGATGAGAAGCAGGCCCCACTCGTAACCCCATGACCAGCTCAATTCCGGCATGTTCTTGAAGTTCATGCCGTACATGCTGGCGATGAGGGTGGGCGGAATTCCGACCACAGACGCGATGGTCAGCACTTTGAAAATCTCGTTCTGCTCGGTGTTGATGAAGCCGAGCACGGCATCGAGCAGGAATTGAACCTTGTCCGACAGATGGGTTTCGAAATCGGTGAGCGACATCACGTCCCGCCGGACCGTCTGCAGCCGGGTGTGAACCTCTTGCGGGATCCAATCCTTCGCCGTCTCCGACGCGTAGGAGGCGATGCGCAAAAGCCCAAGCAGAGTCTCGCGCGCTTCCGAGAGATGCTCGCCCACCGATCCAATCTTCACCAGGGTCGCGCGCAAGGCCCGGCTCGATTTGGGCGCGTGGGGTGCTGCACCTTTGGCGTATTCGCGAAAAGAGCGCCGGGAAATTCCCACCACGTCCTGGCTGAGCTTTTCGAGAAGATCGGCGCCGACATCGACCATGCCTTCGAGAATGGAAACAAACACATGCACGCTGCTGGCGGGCGGCTTGGACGATGTGAAAAGCGATTCGGTGTGTTCGAAGCCGTGGATTTCTGAAAAGCGCACGGTGACCAGGACATTGGGCGTCAGCACGAACCCAAGCGGAGGGGGCGCCAGATCGGTACTATCGGGGGGCGGGATCAGCGGCATGCTCACGCAAACCAGGCCCTCGCGGCTGAACAGCCGGCTGGAGGATTCGATTTCGCTGAGCTCGTCGCGCGTCGGCACGTAAATGTTGAATTGCGTCTCGATCTGCTGCCGTTCGTCTTGGCTCGGCGACGCCAGATCGATCCATACAGGCGCTGCGCCGGATTCGGGCGTGAATGATCTCATCAATTGGGTTTCTCCATGGTGCCGATGCTTGCGCGAAGGAAAGCCGGATCTTCGGGGAAGGCGGCCCGTATAGCCCCGCTGAGGGCTGGTCCCCATCGCAAAAAACTCCCCAGGCGCGGAATTGCTCCGTTTGCGGCGGGATTTGGCCTCCCCACAATATAAATGCAGGCATGCTCGTTTTGGGCGCGCGCCACCACCATATCGGTTGTGCGATATTCCCCAATATCGGGCGTGCCCGGTGGGAAAGGTGCGATCATGAGACCATCTGATACGATTCTGGCTCATACGCTTCTGGCTGTCGCCGCGGCATGGTTGGTGCCCGTGGCAGCGCTGGCCGCCGATCCCATATATCCGCCGGAAGTGACCATTCCCGGCGGCAGCACGGGCAACGCCACGATCATGGCGCTTCCCCCGCAATTTCTGGGACGCAAAACCAATGTGCCAGGCGGCATCACCCTGGTTCCCGGTACGGTGGCCACGCCGGGCGTTAGTGGCGCGGGTGTGACGGGCACGGTGCCTCTCGCGGGGCTTCCCGGATCGCAGGGCGTTCCCGAGTTTGATCCCGGGCTGGCACCCCAGCAGGCCGAACCCAACACGCTTTATCCCACGCTCGGTCCGGCGATTGCGGTGCCCGGGAGCAATCAGAGCGCTTTGCCCCAGACCGTTCCCGGCACGAATGGCGTGCCGCCTTCGGTGGTGGTGTGCCCAGCCAATGCCGTCCGTAGCGACGGGAGCTGCTGATCGTTTCCGGGGGCGTCCTTCACGTGTGCTGGAGCCGGCTGGATTTTCACCCTCAAAGGGACCATTTAACCACCGCGGGGGCCGTCCAGAATTCCCGCGCTTTCGGACGCATTTGCGCGTAAAAGCAACGCCATAACGCCGCCTCTTTGCGGGCTCAGCCCTGCGAGGAAGGCCAAAGGACCACGCCGATGTTCATCCAGACCGAAACCACCCCCAACCCGGCAACGCTGAAATTCCTGCCCGGGCGCGAGATCCTCAACCCCGGCGCGCCCACGGTGGATTTCCCCGATGCCGAGGCCGGCCAACGCTCACCCTTGGCGAGCCGCCTGTTCGCCATACCGGAGGTGGAGCGGGTGTTCTTCGGCTCCGATTTCATCACCGTGACCAAACGCGAGGGCCAGGACACCGATTGGCGGCATCTGAAGCCGATGATCCTGGGCGCGATCATGGAGCATTTCACCCGCGGTCTGCCGCTATTCGAAAGCGAAGCGGCCGCCGAAGCGGAGCCGGTTTATGAGGGCGAGGAAGGCGAGATCGTCGCGCAGATCAAGGAGCTGATCGAGACCCGCGTGCGCCCGGCGGTCGGCTCCGACGGCGGCGACATCATTTTCAAAGGCTTCGACGGGGGATCGGGGACGGTGTTCCTGCATCTGCAGGGAGCGTGCTCGGGCTGTCCCTCCTCGACCATCACGCTGAAGAACGGCATCGAGAAC
>DATARE010000415.1:0-2926 GCA_036264295.1 Micropepsaceae bacterium
GAACCCGCACCGGCATTGACCAAAGCCCCGACATCGGTGGCGCGTTCGGTCACCACGCCATCGAACGGCGCAGTGATGCGGGCGAATGTTTTCAAGCTTTGCAAGCGGTCAAGGTTGGCTTTCATCGAGTTGACCTGCGCATTTTTTACCGCAAGGTCGCCGGCCTTGTCTTCCGCGTCCTGTTTTGAAACCGCGCCGATTGCCAATAGGCTTTTCCAGCGCTCGGAGGTCGAGTGCGAGAGCTCCTGCGCGGCTTGCGCGTTGGCAAGATCGGCCTTCGCTTGAAGGATCTGTTGATCCAATTCCGGCGTGTCGATCTCGGCGAGCACATCGCCCTGGTGCACCACCGCTCCGATATCCTTGTACCATTCCCTGACATAGCCAGGCACGCGTGCGTAGATCTTGGCACTGTAAAAGGCCTGGAGATTTCCCGGCAGCGTGAGCGTGTTGTCTCGGCCGAGGCCGGAGGGGTGCACAATGTTCACGCTGGGCACGGCTTGTTCTGCCGACCAGCTCTTTTGTTCGCTGCTGGCCTGAAGCCGCATCCATATGCCACTTGCAACGACGAGGACGGCGATCACGACGGCGGCGGCAAGGCTCCGCTTGACCCGTTTTATCGTTGACCGGCGGGAGCTGGGGATCTCATTCGGCTGGAGCATAGGTTCCTGATCCTGCGAGGAAAGGCGAATCGGTTTGCGCCGGTTGGGCTTTCTTGCGTCCGTGGGCGATGCTGAATGCGACCGGAACGAAGAGCAGCGTGGCGAAGGTTGCGACAATCAAGCCGCCAATGACCGCACGTCCAAGCGGGGCATTTTGTTCGCCGCCTTCGCCGAGCCCAAGCGCCATGGGCGCCATGCCGATGATCATTGCGAGCGCCGTCATCAACACCGGGCGGAATCGCGTATAGCCTGCTTCCAAGGCGGCTTTTACGGCGTCTCCAGTCGCTTCGAGCTGTTCCCGCGCAAAGCTCACCACCAGAACGCTGTTCGCTGTGGCAACGCCCATGCACATGATGGCGCCGGTGAGCGCCGGCACACTGAGCGTCGTATTCGTCGCAAACAGCATCCAAACGATTCCCGCCAAGGCGGACGGCAAAGCGCTGACAATGACAAAGGGATCTGCCCAGGACTGGAAATTCACGACGATCAGCAGATAGATCAGGATCACGGCTTCCGCCAATCCGAGAGACAGGCCAAAGAACGCGCTGTTCATGGTCTGGACCTGACCGCGCATCGTGATGGTCGCGCCTTTGGGCCGGTCTTTGGCGGTCTGTTGAATCAATTGCTGAATATCGGCAGCGACTGCTCCCAAATCACGCCCTTGCGTGGTCGCGTAGATGTCGACGGTCGGCTGAATTGCATAATGCGAAACAATGGCATCGCTGTCCTGACGGTGGATTGTCCCCAACGCCCCAAGCACCTGCATATTTCCGGCCTTGGTTCCCGTCACCGGAAGATTCTCCATTTTTGAAAGCGTGTCCAACCGGTATTGCGGCGTCTGCGCGACAATCGGATAGGAGGCGCCGTTGGCGGGGTCCAACCAGAAGGCCGGGGCGACCTGAAAGCTGCTGGCGAGATTCACCACCAGGCTGTTGGTGACATCGCGTTCGGTGACGCCAAGCTGATTGGCCCGGGTGCGGTCGATGTTGATTGCGAGTTCGGGATAATGCGACGACTGTTCGATACGCGCGTCAGCGGTGCCGGGAACTTTGGCGATTCCCCGCAACAACTCGCCGGCATAGGCCTCGTTCGCCGCTTTGTTGGGCCCCGAGACGGTCACGTCAATCGGAGCAGGCGCGCCGAAGTTCAGGAGCTGACTGACAATGTCGGCTGGAAGGAAGGCGAACCCGCTTCCTGGGAAGCTTCGCGGCAACACCGAGCGAAGCGTCTTTACATAGCCAGCCGTTGCGGCATGACCAGGCGCCAAGCTGATGAGGATGTCGCCGTCTTCGGGGCCGATTCCGCCGGTGTTCAAATAGGCGCGGTTCAATCCGCTGACGGGCAATCCGATATTGTCGACGATTGTGGTCAATTGACTTGGCGGGATTGTTTCGCGGATCTTGTTTTCGATGTGATCGAACAGCGCGGCGGTTTCCTCAATCCGGGTGCCGACCGGCGCACGCACATGCAGGCTGATTTGTCCGGAGTCGACGGAGGGGAAGAAGTCCTGGCCGAGGAACGGGACCAAGGCAAAAGAGGCAAAAACCGCAATCATGAAACCGGCGATGAAGAGGCGGCGATTGTCGAGCGCAAGATCGAGCAGGTTACGATAGCCATTGCGGGCCTTGTCGAATTGGCGGGCAAAGGCGTGCTGAAACAGGATGAATGGGTTTCTTGTCGTTCTCATTCCGACTTCGGAATCGTGTGTGCGCATCACCGCTGCCGCATGGGGTCCGCCATGCGAGACGAGAAAATAATTTGCCATCACCGGAACCAGCGTGCGGGACAGCACGAAAGACGCAATCATGGCGAACACCACGGCTTCCGCCATCGGCGCGAAAAGGAAGCCGGACACGCCGGGAAAGAAAAACATCGGCACGAAAGCGATGCAGATGCAGAGCAGGGAAACAAAAGCCGGCGCAACGATCTGACGGGCGCCGTCGAAAATCGCGGTCTGAATCGGCTTGCCGTGCTCCAAATGCCAATTGATACTCTCGATCGTCACGGTGGCATCGTCGACCAGAATGCCAACGGCCAGG
This sequence comes from Micropepsaceae bacterium, assembly GCA_036264295.1. GTDB lineage: Bacteria > Pseudomonadota > Alphaproteobacteria > Micropepsales > Micropepsaceae > CAIYRG01. Next base: position 2,699 of record DATARE010000415.1, read on the forward strand.
GCGAGGCCTCCCAAGGTCATGATGTTCAACGTCTGACCCAGCGCAGACAGCGCCGCGATGGAAGCCAGAATTGCCAGGGGAATCGATGTCGCGATAATCAAAGTCGAGCGCCAGCTTCCAAGGAAGATCAGGATCATCAAACTGGTCAGCGCGGCGGCGATGATGCCCTCTTTGACCACGCCGGAAATCGCGGCCGACACGAACATCGATTGGTCGCCGAGCAGCGCG
>DATARE010000428.1:0-3815 GCA_036264295.1 Micropepsaceae bacterium
GGATCGGCTTCACGTCATAGTCGTAGAAATTCTCGTTGTTCTCGGCGCAGCTGATCTCCTCGATGGGACCGCGATTGGTCCGCCGCCAGCGCTGCACCCCTGTCCATGGCGTGTTGAACGCGCCGGGGTCCTCGACCCGGATCGTGTCGATCAGATATTTGCCACCCTCCACCAGTTTGAATCGCTCCAAGACGTGCATCTTATCCGTATGGGGCGTGCGGTAATTGTCGACGAAGCTCCGGTCGTTGAAGCCGATGGTGTCCACCACCAGTTCGTCGCCTTCGTAATGGCCGACCGACTCGCCGGTCCATGACGGTTTGGGATGCGCCGTATGCGGAACATTCATGTAGATGTGCCGGAACTGCTGGTCCTGCTGATGGACGAACAGGATCTCCTTCGGCGTCTCGACGAAAATGCTGATGTTGAAGGGCGGCTCCAGCACGAAGGCCGGAACGCCCGCCGGCCAGCAGCGTTCGCGCGGCACATAGGGAACCTTGCCCTTCAGCACCTCGTCATTGGCTTTGCGCATTTCTTCGGCCGCCCACGGCTTCAGGATGGGATTGGTCAGATCGGCTACCCGATAGGTCGATTGCGTCGAGCTGTTGGGATCGGTGGGAACGAAGGGATGCGCGGGATCGTAGGTGACGGGTTTGGGGCCGCTTGCGGGCGGCAGGAAATCGTCGCCGTCGGGGTGATCCACCTGCCAGGCGGTGGCGACATCCGGTGCGAGGCGCGAGACGAATCCACCCGCGCCGGAATCGCGCCCAAGCGCGGGCCACAGCGCGACGCCGCAGACAAGCGCGGCCGACACGCCAAGCACGCTCCATTTCGACGCCGGAATCATGGGTACTTCCCGAGGCTCTCCCGGCGAAAGGCTAGCATGGGGGCAAGGCGAACTGAACTATTCGTCGGATTGGAAACCCGCGTGCCGCAGCCAATATTGCCAGGCGCGGTCGAAGCCTTCGCCGGGACGGCCCTTCATCTGGCGGCTGCGGATTTTTTCGATCTCGCCGGGCGTGAGGAACTTCACCGGCCCAAATGCCTGTGCTTTCAATTGCAGATTGGCGTTGATCTCCAGCATGACCGCCGCATAGACCGCCTCGCGCAACGATCCCCCCGCCACCGTCGAGCCGTGCCCGCGCATGAGGATGGAGGTGCGCGGCCCCAGCGCGCGCGCAAGGTCGCGGCCCTGATCCATATCGGCGACCAGCAAATCCGTATCGCCGAAACTGGCTTGGGGATCCCACACCGGCACATCGGCGCCGATGGTGGCGCAGACATGCATGATGGGGCGCAGTTTCTCGCCGATGACGCTGAACGGCACCACGCTGTAGCTGTGGCTGTGGACGATGGCCTGCACCTCGGGACGCGCCTCGTAGATGGCGCCATGGATGAAGCGTTCGAGATAGGGCTTGCCGCTGCCTGCCGCGGTCTGGCCGTCCAGCGTGAACTGCATGATGTCCGAGGCTTGGATCAGCTCCGGCGCGCGGCCCCGGCTGAGCAGGAACAGCGACGGATCGCCGGGGTGGCGCATGCTGACATGGCCGAAGGCGTCGCAGACTTTTTCCGCCGACAGGATGCGGTTGGCAATGACGAGTTCGTCGATGGCGGTTTTTAAATCGGTCATCGTGGCAGCTCCAATTTTTTCTTCGCCATGGCCGGGCTTGACCCGGCCACCCAGCCGCCGCGCGTCCGCGCGGCGAACGATTCTGCTGACGCGTTTACATCGCCGTTGTGGATTCTACCAGCCCACGGACGCGGGCTCGCTGGTTGGCCGGCTCGGCGGCCGGCCATGGTGAGAGGATCAAAGAATAAAGCTCACCGCGCCGAGCGAGCCCAATTCATGCGCATCGATGATGACGCGCCGTTCCTTGATGCGCAGCTCCGTGCCCACCCGCTTCAGCACATAACGATAGGCCCCGACATATTCGCGCACGCGCTCATACCGGCGAAAGCGGTTGCAGATGAAATTGGCCGCCACAATCACCGTGTCGTCCTCGGCGCTCACAATCCGCACATTGGAGATCAGCCGGCGCGTGCGCGAATGGGGATATTCCGCATGGCATTCCGGGCTCATCAGCCGCTTCACCCGCTCGCGGATGCGCACGATGTCGTCGGCCAGGATGAACAGAACGGTATGGTGATCGCCCTCGGGATGATCGTTCGGGGGCACGTAATAGGCGGCATCCTCCGTCAACAGTTCCAGCCATTCTTCCAGCTTCCATTCGTCCAGCAGGGCGGCTTCACGATAGAGGAAATCCTCGATTTCGGCGCGGGTGATCGCGGCCATCACGCGGCCTCCATCATCATCTGATTCCATTTGCGCCAGAAAATGCGTAAGTGGTGTTCGTCGGAATTGAGCTGATCGCCTTCGCGCCCCATGCCGCGCGACATTTCCGTCCAGCGGTCGTCCTGCCAATTGGCCAGGCCCTGCTGTACCAGCTCCAGCGCCTCCACATCGTCGGGGGTGGCAAAACCGCCGGGACCGTAGAACGTCAGAAACGCATCCAGCCGCCGCGACCGCGCGGTCGGCGTTTCTTCCACCGGGCCGAGCGCCGAGGCGCTGACCTGCATCTTGGTCGGCCCGTCGGGGAAAAAGGTGCGCACTGTCACCGAGGAACCGTCATTGATGACGAGGTTGGGAAAGATCACCAGATTGCGATTGGTTTCCGCGATGCGTCTGGCGCGCTCCGGGCCGACGCGCGCATCCAACTCGCGGCGGATGTCCGCCATCTCGGGCTTGGCCTCTTCGCCATAGATGGGAATCCACGCCGCCACCGGGCGGCCGCGGAAGTTCACATTGTCGGTGGTGAAATGGCCATTGCCCAGGTCGATGGCGAGCCCCTTGGTCGGCAGCACGCGGCCCTCGGTGGGGCGTTCGATCTTCACCCCCGAATTGGCCATGTAGTTCAGCCAGGTCGCATGCGTGGTCGGCAAATGGTAATCGTCGACGCTGTTTTCGACCATCAGCTTCCAATTGGCGGCGATGTCGTATTCCTGCGTGCCGGCCACGATCTCCATCTGGCCGGAGGGGGATTGGTCCACCACCAGATCGATATATTCCTTGGTGCGGCCCAGATAATCGGCCAGCGGCTGCGCCTCGGGGTCCAAATTCAGGAACCAGAAATCGCGATAGGATTCGAAGCGGGCGGGCTTGCGCAAACCCAGCGTGCTTTTGTCGAATTCGCCGCGATAGGCTTCCTCGCCCGGCACTCCGCCCAGCGCGCCGTCATTGCGATAGGCCCAGCCATGATAGACGCAGCGAAAGGCGCGGCGGCTGCCTTCGCGCTCGGTGCAGACAATGGCGCCCCGGTGGCGGCAGGTGTTCAGAAAGCAATGGATCTCGCCGCGCATGTCGCGGTTGAAGATCACCGGCCGGCCCGCCACCTTGCGGGTGACGAAATCATTGGACTTCTTCACCTCGGAAGAATGGCCGACATAAATCCAGCATTTGGAGAAAATGCGCTCCATTTCGTCCCGCAACACCTGACCGGAGACATGGACTTCGCGGTCGAGCAGGAACTGCTTCTTCTCGGGATCGTCGATGATGTAGCTGCGCGGCATGGATATTCCTCTGCGCATTCGAAATAGGGTAAGAACTTGGCCCAGCTTTATCCGATGCCGAGGCCGGCGGACAATTGTCATAGATCAAATTCGATGCACGACACAGTGAAAGACAGCCATTGGCACGAACCCAAAGCGGGCGAAAACGCCGGCACCGGCGATTTTACGCGGCCCAAGCTGCCCTATGACCGCTTCATGGAAGCCGAAGGCGTGCCGGTCTTTCGCGGCATCGGCGTCAAACGGGTGCAGGA
>DATARE010000435.1:0-4023 GCA_036264295.1 Micropepsaceae bacterium
AGATCGATCGCCGTGACTTTTTCGACGGCGTGAAGCGTTTTGCCGTGGCCGGTCTGACGGCCACCGCGATTGTCGATGCCTTGATGCCGAATTACGCTTTGGGACAGCAGATTTCCAAGACCGACGACCGGATCAAAGCGAGCTACGAGACCGTGCCCTCACCAAATGGCAACGGGTATATCCGCGGCTATTTCGTCCGGCCGTTCAGTGCCGATTCACGCGACGCGACCCCGGCGAAACTGCCGGGCGTTATTATCGTCCATGAGAACCGGGGATTGAATCCGCACACGGAAGACGTTGCACGGCGGTTCGCGCTGGAGAATTTCATGGCGTTCGCGCCGGACGCGCTTTCGTCGGTCGGTGGCTATCCGGGTGACGATTTCAAGGGCGGCGAGCTCTTCGGGAAGCTGGACGCAAACAAGAGAACCCAGGATTTCCTCGCCGCGGCGCGCTGGCTGAAGGCCCGCCCGGACTGCACCGGCAAGATCGCGGCAACGGGCTTCTGCTTCGGCGGCAGCATGGCGAACACGCTGTCCGTTATGCTGGGGCCCGATTTGGGCGCGGCGGCTCCGTTCTACGGTGGCGCGCCGAAGCCGGAAGACGTGCCGAAAATCAAGGCGGCCATTCTCATTCACCACGGCGCGCTGGATAAGGCGCTGTCCGGGGCATATCCGGCACAAGAGGCGGAGTTGAAGAAGAACAACATCCGCTATGAAGGCCACATTTACCCGAATTCCGTTCATGGCTTCTTCAACGACGCCACGCCGGAACGGTACAACAGAGTTGCGGCTCAACAGGCATGGACGCGCACCATTGAGTGGTTCAATCAATATACGCGCGGAGAAGGCTAAGCGTTAAGGGATGACCCTTTAGGGCCAGAGTGGTTCCGAAGCGGCAGCTTTTGCCAACTTCGGAACCACTCGCCTTCGCCCGCTCCGGCTTATTAAGCCGCCGCTTCTTTCCGATGGGAATCGTCCAACACGCGACGCGCCCGCGCAGCGTCGGAAGCCGGGAAGCCGGCCTTCTGCATCAATTCCACAGTCTTCGCGAATGCCGCGTCCGGAATCGAAAGATCGCGCGGGAAGACGCGCTTCTCCCGCATGTAATCCAACGACAACCGCCCATATTTCCCATCGGCGTGGATCATTTCCGCCATCAACGCCAGGAGCGGCCCATCGTTGAGCGGGTTATCCATCCATGCCGTCGCCTGGATCAGGCTCCGCAGGAACGCCACCACGGCCGCACGGTTCTGTTCCGCCCAGTTTTTGTCGGCAATCACAGCGGTGAACGCAATGTCCGGGATATAATCCGTCACTTCGCCGAGATTTCGGAATCCCGCATCTTCGGCGATGAAGTTGAGCGGAATGAGCTGCACCGCGGCATCGATCGTTCCGTCCTGCAGCGCCTGCCAACGCGCCGGATGCAGACCGACCACATCGAATGTGTAATCGCCCGGGTAATTCAACCCGTGCCGGCGCAGCACCTCCATCGTGTAGAGCGCAGTGCCTTCGGTGAGCGACGAGGTGCCGAGCACCGCGCCTTTCAAATCCTCAATGCGATGGAACCGCGGATGGGCAATCAGCGAAAGCGGCAAGCGATTCACATTCGCGGCGACCGCACGCAGAGGCCCGCCCGCGGCCGCATCGCGGATGGCGCCTTCCGGCGGCGTGATGGCAAGATCGCGCGTGGCCTCTTTCACCGCAGCGGTTGCTTTGTCCACGCTCGGAAGCAGCATGGTCTCGACTTCAATGCCGTTCTGCGCGAACAAGCCTTGGCGTTGCGCCACATAGACGGGAAGAAAATTGAAGCCGATGCCGCCTGCGCCGAGCCGTATCCGTGTCATGCCCCTCTCCCACCAATTGTGATCCGATAGGTGATGCGAATCTTGAGGGAGTTTGACGGAAATTCCTGGTAATCTCACCAGCGACTTGGTTTGCGATGTTGGCGTTCGACCTTTTCGACTGATGGGCATTTCCGATGTGGCTTGAAAGCAACCGCCGAATATTTTGCACGAGCGTCGCGTGCGCCATCCTTTCCCTGCCGGGGCTCGGCGCGGCCGCGCCAGCTGCCGGCGCGGATTCTGCGCTTACGCCTGGACTGCATCGGTTGAGCCTCCAGCGGCCGGACGGCCCACCGGTCAGATATGCGCTCTCCATTCCCGCCAATTATTCTCCTTCCAAGCCCGTCCCTCTCATCCTGGCGCTGCATTTCGGCGTGGGAGGCGGAGATGCGGCCGGCGCCGGAGGCGACGTGGTGGAAGCGCTGATTGGTCCGGGGCTCGCCGAACTCGGCGCCATCATCGTTGCGCCGGATTCGGTGCGCGGCAATTGGAGCACGCCGGAAAATGAGAAAGCCGTCACCGCATTGCTGGATATGGTGATGGGTCGGTATGCCATCGACAATAGGAGGATTGTGGTCACTGGCTACAGCATGGGCGGCACGGGCTCCTGGCATTTTGCCGAAAAATTCCCGCAGCGATTCAGCGCGGCAATTCCGATCGCCGGCACGCCACCGGATTCCGCCGCCGGGTGGCGGCTTCCGGTTCTCGCGATTCATTCCCGCAACGATCAGGTGGCGCCTTTCGCTCCAACCGAGGCGCGGATCGCACAACTTCAGAAAGCCGGCGTGAACGCGAAGCTGATCCTGCTGACCGGCATCACGCATTATGAGACCGACCGCTTTCAGGGCGCGCTGCAGCAGGCGGTCCCGTGGCTGCGCGAGATTTGGCAAGCCCATTGATGCCTTCCCGACGCGGGCTCTGACGAGGTTCAGCCCCAAGGGCCGCAACCACGAGGTTGCGACCCTTGGAGCGAACCGTCACCAGGTTTTCGTCAAAGTCAGCGTAAAGGTGCGCTGCAGATCGCTGTACGCATTTTCAAAGGCTCGAATCGACCCATTGCCGCGCGCGCCGACTTCGAACGGCGGAGGGCGGTCGAATATGTCATTGACGGTGAATTGTATGCCGATATTCCGCAGATATTCATTCGCTGGCTTCTCCCCGGTTTGATACCCGACCGTTAGATCGAAAAACAATTGCGCGGGCGCCATATTGGGATAGGTCGAATACGGCCCATAGAATGGCGATCCGGTGAAACACGCCCCAGGGGCTCCGGACCCCGGAAGCCCCGCGCTTGCGGGCGCATAGAAGCAGCCCGGTATCAGATTTGCCCCGCTGAAATTGACGCCCAGTGTCGCCGTATTGGCGCCATGTCCGAAGTAGTTCGCGAACGCCGTCACGCTCCAGGTGTCATCGGCCCAGCCCAACCGATAGCGAACGCGCTGCAAATGATTGCCGGAATCCTTGCCTTCAAACACGTGGACGAGCGGCAGGTTATCGGCAGCACGGCTCTTATCGACAGTCTCGTAGAAACCCGCTGCCCCGATGTTGAGCGAACCCATATTGGTGAGCCCGATATTCTCGAGATCAAAATCATAGCGGGCATCGAAATCGATTCCGGAAAAGACCCGCGAACCCAAATTGGTAAGCGCGATATCCTGAATGAATTTGATATTAGGAATAAAGGCCGGGTCGAAGGTAAATCCGGATCTTTGCGGGAACGCAGCGAGCGCCGTAACAGTATCGAAGAAGGACTTGTTTTCCGGTGCCGTGATCGGCAAATCCGGGCGCGGAATGACCGTATAACGCGAGAAGGAAACAGGATCGTTGTGTCCCTGTCCCAAATTGTTGGCTGCGATGATCCCCCTGAACTCCAACCGGAACCAGGATGCATCCAGGCTGAGACCCGAGAGATTGATGCCGAAAAATGGCTGGGTTGGCGAGTAGTTGAAGCCCATGCTCCATTGGCTGAGATGTTGCGGGCTGAGACCGTGACCTCTCAACAATGCGGCTGCGCCATTGCCCGAGAGCTCCACGCTGACGCCGCCGGGTTGGAGAAGGGCGGGGTTTGTCGAACAGGTCGGGTTCAATACAGCCGTCAAAGACCCGGGCAATGCTACGCCTGCCGTTGAACCGTTGACGGATTTGCAGTCGAGAAGGGCAATGTTGGTCGAGTTCGCGAAACC
>DATARE010000462.1:0-3845 GCA_036264295.1 Micropepsaceae bacterium
TGGCTGCCTATGGGTTGACGGCGGCAGACATCAATCAAGCGCTTGCCACCAACGATTTCATCTCGGGTCTTGGCAACACCAAAGGCCAGATGGTGCAGGTCAACCTGACGGCGTCTACGGATCTTCACTCCCTCGATGAGTTCCGCGATCTGGTTGTGAAGCAATCGAACGGCGCGATCGTGCGATTGTCGGATGTCGCGGTCGTCGAACTTGGCGCGGAAGACTACAACACCAACATCTCCTACAACGGGCAGAACTCCATCGCGGTGTCGATCGACATCGCGCCCGATGCAAATCTGGTCGACGTCATGCGGTCGATTCACCAGGTATTTCCGCAAATCCAATCGCAGCTGCCCCAGGGATTGGAGGCGGCGATCATCTATGATGCGTCGGAATTCGTGAACACCGCGATCACCGAGGTGGAGAGCACGATTATTCAAACTCTCCTCATCGTCATGGCGGTGGTGTTCATCTTTCTCGGCTCGATCCGCAGCGTCGTAATTCCCGTGGTTGCCATTCCGCTGTCGCTGATCGGCGCCTTCATCATGATGCTGGTGCTGGGCTTCTCGATCAATTTGCTGTCGCTTTTGGCGATGGTGCTGGCCATCGGCTTGGTGGTCGACGACGCGATCATTGTGGTGGAAAACGTCCACCGGCATATCAATGAGGGCGCGCGACCATTCGATGCCGCCCTGCAGGCGGCGCGCGAGCTTGGTGGGCCGATTATCGCGATGACGGCCGTGCTGATCGCCGTCTATCTGCCGATTGCGTTCCAAGGCGGACTGACAGGCGCCCTCTTCATCGAGTTTGCGTTCACGCTGGTCGGCACCATCATCATTTCGACCATCGTTGCGCTGACGCTTTCGCCGATGATGTGCTCGAAACTTCTAAAGCCGCATGACGAGAACGATCGCGGCTGGCAGGCCCGTGTCACACGTTTCATCGATCGCCGTTTCGAGGGTCTGCACAATTTCTATGCGCGCCGGCTGAACCGTTCGTTGAATTATATTCCCGTCACCGTCGCATTCGCGGTCGTCGTTATCATCGGTACGACGGCATTATGGATGACGACGCAGCAGGAATTGGCACCTCAGGAAGACCAGGGCTTCATCTTTGCCTTCGGCCCCGGTACGCCGACTGCTTCCGTCACGCAGTATCAGGAATTTTCCGGCGCGGTTTATAACAAGCTGAAGGACGACGCCAATCTCGATTTCATTTTCCAGATGGATTCGACCAGCCGGCTGATCAAGTTTTTCGCCCTCAAACCATGGGATAAGCGTGCCGAAAATTCCGCGCAGGTGCAACAAACGGTTCAGAACAATCTGATCCAATTCCCTGCGTTCAACAATTTCTTCGTCTCGCAGCCGCCGCCTTTGCCCAGCACCTTTGGGGCGCCCGTGCAATTCGTCATCAGCACGACGCAATCTTTCGATCGTCTGAACGATGCCGTGCAGACCTTTGTTACCGAAGTGCGCAACAGCAAGAAATTCTTCTTCGTCGATACCGATCTGAAGATCGACCGGCCGGAAGTCACCGTTGATTTGGATCGCGACAAGGCTGCGCTCATGGGCCTTTCCATGAGCGACGTCGGCAGTGCGCTATCGGCGATGCTGGGCGGCGGCTATGTGAATTATTTCAGCATGGAAGGCCGGTCCTATCGCGTGATCGCGCAGGCCGATCAACCCTTCCGGCTGAATGCGGAACAGATATTGAATTACTATATCCGCGCCTCGAATGGTGCGCTGGTCCCGCTTTCCACCATTGCGAAGATCACCGCCAAAACGACGCCGGAATCGCTTGCCCACTTTCAGCAGCTCAATTCCGCGACAATCAATTTGGCGCCAGGCTTCGGTATGACGCAGGGCGATGCGCTGACCTATCTTCAGCAGGTCGCGAAGCGGACGTTGCCCGAGGGCTACATCATCGATTACGCCGGCACGTCGCGCCAATATATTCAGGAATCGAGCGGGTTCCTGACGCTTCTTCTCTTCGCCGCGGTGATCATCTTCCTGGTTCTTGCGGCGCTGTTTGAAAGCTTCCGCGACCCGTTCATCATCCTTATCGCGGTGCCGATGTCGATTGCCGGCGCCATGGCGGCCATGCACATCGTAGGCGGCCTGCACGTGTTCTTCCCGAATATGATGCAATTCGGCGGCGCGACACTGAACATCTATACGCTGGTGGGAATCGTGACGCTGATGGGCCTCATCAGCAAACACGGTATTCTCATCGTCGATGTTGCCAACCGGCTGCAGCGGGAAGGCCATTCCAAGCGCGAGGCCGTCGAAACGGCGGCGGGCATCCGGTTGCGTCCGATCCTGATGACCACCGCGGCGATGGTGCTGGGTGTGGTGCCGCTGCTGGTTTCCACGGGTGCGGGCGCGGTGGCCCGCTTTGCCATGGGCCTCGTGATCTTCTCCGGGATATCGATCGGCACGCTGTTCACGCTGTTCGTGGTGCCGACGTTCTACATCCTGATCGCCAAGGATTTCTCGCGCATTCGGGCACGCGCCGGTGCCTTGCAAGTGCAGCCCCAGCCCGGCGAATAATCAGGCAGGCACGGCCGCAGCCGAATACATTCTGTCGGTTCGTTCGACATCGGCCGGAACCGGAAGCCGCGCCTCGTTGCCCAGATACCGGATAGCGTGGGCGGAGGCCGCGCGCGCGAAGCGGAAATGCGTTTCCCATGGCGCTTCGGGGTGCACCATGCGCGAATAGACATACGCCCCGTGGAACACATCGCCGGCGCCATTGGTATCCACGATCTGTTCGCGCGGAACGGGCAGAGCCGGCATTACCGTCACGATGCCTTTTTCATCGTACCAAAGCAGGCCTCGCTCTCCCAACGTCACCCCGCCGATGCGGCAGCCCTTTTCCTTGAGCAACTGAAGAGTTTCCGCAGGCGAACTTTGCAATTGCTCGCAAAAGCGTTCCGACACCACGGCCACATCGATGAACGGCAAAAGCTCCATCGTGTTGGCGCGCACACCCCCTCCATCGAGGGATGTAAAGATGCCGGCTTGGCGGCAAGCCTTCGCGTAATAGATCGACGCGTCACCTTGATGGCCGTCAAGGTGGAGCGCGCGGCATCCCCCAAGGTTCAAAGGTTGAAACGGATGCAAATATTCGTCGTCGCGGCAGCGCACGATGGCGCGTTTGCCGTCCTTCGGCATCACGAAGGATAAAGACGACCTGCGCACTTTGCGGGCATGGACGGAGATCTGATATTTCGCCGCCATGTCCAGGAACATACGGCCGAGCCAATCATCCGCCACGGAGGTCAAAAGATCGGGCGGAATTCCCAGGCGCGCGCAGCAGAACGCGGCCGTGACCGCATTGCCCCCAAAGGAAACCGCATAATCGCTGGCAACATGCTTGTCGTCGCCCGTCGGAATGTGATCGGTGAGAAACGTGACGTCGATATAGGTTTGACCGATAAAAAGCGCTTCCATCAATGACACCTTAATATCATCCGAATCGCCATCGGATAGGTGCGCCCGAAATTCGGCACTGGCGCGCAATCGTAGCAATACTGGGCTAACGGGAACCGGCGCGTCAAACCTTTGTGTGCGGCTGCGAAGCCTGAATGACACGAAAAGGGTTGCAAACGCGCAGCCGGATGGCGACAAAATGGCTAAGTCGGGCTGGGGCCAAGCAGGAGAGTGGATATACGCGGATGACGAGTAGCGATCTTGTCAGCCTTTACATCAGGCAATTGCGCGAGAAATTTGCCCCCCTGATCGCGCGCGACCGCCCCGCGGCGCTGGTGGATTTCCCGGGCACGACGAATTGCGGCGACCATGCAATCTGGTTGGGCGAGAGAAAGCTCCTTTCCGATCTGAACG
>DATARE010000547.1:0-6137 GCA_036264295.1 Micropepsaceae bacterium
GCCCAGGCGCGCTACATCGAATTCGTCAAGCGCACCTTTCCGAAGCATTTGCGTCTTGAAGGCCTGCGCATCGTGGTCGATTGTGCCCATGGCGCGGCCTATCGCGTGGCGCCAGCGGTGCTGTGGGAGCTGGGTGCCGACGTGTTTGCCATCGGCGTCGAACCGAACGGCATGAACATCAATCAGGAAGTCGGATCGACCGCACCCACGGCGATGATCGAAAAGGTCAAAGAGACGCGCGCCGATTTCGGCATTGCGCTCGATGGCGACGCCGATCGCGTCGTGATGTGCGACGAGAAAGGTTACATCATCGACGGCGATCAAGTGCTTGCATTGATCGCGCGCTCCTGGGCCCGCAGCGGCGAGCTCAAGGGCGGCGGCGTCGTCGGCACGGTGATGTCGAATATCGGATTGGAACGCTATCTGGCGGAACAGAATTTGAAGCTCGTTCGCGCTCCGGTCGGCGACCGCTATGTCATCGAGAAGATGCGCGCCGGTGGTTTCAATGTCGGCGGCGAGCAATCCGGGCACATCATCTTCAGCGATTTCATCACCACGGGCGATGGTTTGATCGGTGCGCTGCAGGTGCTTGCCGTGCTGGCGGAGGAGCGCCGCCCCGCGAGCGAAGCCGCCCACATCTTCGAGCCGGCGCCGCAAGTGATGGAGAATGTGCGGTTCCGCCGTGGCGAGCCGCTGACCGATGCTGCGGTGACCTCGCACATCAAGGCGTGCGAAGCGCGGCTGAATGGCCATGGCCGCATCCTGGTGCGCAAATCGGGTACCGAGCCCGTCATCCGCATCATGGGCGAAGGCGAAGACGAGAAGCTGGTGCGGCAAGTTGTGCGCGAGATCGCGCAAGTCATTCGCGAAGCGAGCGCCTAGAATGCCTGTCTCTCTCTCGTAGGGGAGGGGATGCCGCGCCGGGTGAGGGGGAACCGCCCTGATCGCAACGTCAGACATCAAAGTGCCGCCTCGCATTCTTGTTGTCGCGGGATCGGATTCGGGCGGCGGCGCCGGCATCCAGGCCGACATCAAGACCGTGACCGCACTCGGCGGTTACGCGATGACGGCGATCACTGCGATCACCGTGCAGGACACCACGGGCGTTCACGGGTTTCATGCGGTGCCGGCTTCGGTTGTCGCCGATCAGATCCGGGTCGTCATGGCCGATATTGGCGCCGATGCGATCAAGACCGGAATGCTGATTTCGGCTGAGATCGTGCACGCCATCGCCGACGCGCTGGCTCCTTACAAAACGGTTCCTCTGGTGGTCGATACGGTGATGATCGCCAAAGGCGGCCGGGCGCTTCTGGACGACGACGGCATCGAAGCGATGAAGCGGCGGCTTTTCCCGGCCGCGGCTTTAATCACGCCCAATGCACCGGAAGCGGCACGGCTGACCGGCATCGCGGTGAACTCGACCGCGGATTGCGCGCGAGCGGGGTTGATGCTGTGCGACGGCGGTGCGCGTGCCGTGCTGGTAAAGGGAGGTCATATCGCGGGCGAAGGCGTGAACGACGTTCTGGTCGATCAGACGGGCATATACACATTCCGTTCGGACCGCATCGGCAATCCTTCGACGCATGGAACGGGATGCACGCTGGCCTCGGCAATCGCGACCGGATTGGCGCAAGGCTTGATTCCGTATGACGCCGTATTGCAGGCGCGGAATTTCGTTCAGGATGCGATCCGGAACGGGCTCGCATTGGGCCATGGGACCGGTCCGGTGGGAATTGGAACGAGGCCGTGACGGCCAGCTCGTTTGTCTATTGCCGCTGCATGACGAATTTCGCCTTGGGCTGCCGATCTTGCATCGTGCGAAAGACTTGCGTCAGTTTGGCGAAACTGGACACCGTGCAGATCTTTCCGACAACACCTTCCGTCGTGATCTGATCGATCAGGCCTTGCGCCGCCAATGGCTGGTCTGAATCGCTGCAGGACAGGGCGTATTCATACACAGTAGCGCCCTCGATCTTCAAAAGATCATAGACGAAGCGTGAATCCGCTTCCTCCTGTCCGATATAGAACCCGCCGCCGATGCTCTTCAGCACAAAGGGCGTCGCATCGCTGGGCGCCCCGCCGTCGGCGGCTTGCACATAATGATTGCCGTCGCGCTTTACCGAACCGGGCTCCGATGCATCCCACTGCCGCATATCGGCATTCCACTCGAACGCGGTGTAACGCGTGTCGGCACCAAACGGAAAATCGCCGGTATTGGCCGCAATCAGAGGCGTCGCGCTTTGATAGCAGCCCGAAAGCAGTGCCGAGCAAACAAGCGCTATGCAAAGCGAACGGACTTTGTTCATCACGTTACATCCGCCTGTCAAAGGTATCGTTCTGGACTTGTTTTGAATTGAGTTCATCCACCGCCCAAAAAACAAACTCACCATGGCAGGGCCTCATCCTGAGCCTGTCGAAGGATGCCCCCCCCATCCAGCGAGCCCGCATCTGTGGGCGCAGGAATAATCATCGGTTCGCAGACGCTCGCAGGCTGGATGGCCGGCTCCGCGGCCGGCCATGGTGAGAGATCTGAGTTCATCCGATCCGAAACAAAGGCTACCGATTCACAAAGGGATCGCGCACCAGGATCGTATCCTCGCGTTCCGGGCTGGTGGAAAGCAGCGCCACCGGTGCGCCGATCAATTCCTCGACCCGACGCACATATTTCACCGCCTGCGCCGGCAATTGCGCCCAACTCCGCGCACCGCGAGTCGAGCCTTTCCAGCCATCCATGATTTCGTAGACAGGTTCGCAGCGCGCCTGTTCGGTGGCGTCGGCCGGCAGATAATCGATCTCCCGCCCATCGAGCCGATAACCGATGCAGAGCTTGATCGCGTCGAACCCGTCGAACACGTCGAGCTTGGTCAATGCAATGCCGTCGATGCCACCGGTGATGACAGTCTGGCGCACCAGCACCGCATCGAACCAGCCGCAGCGGCGTTTGCGACCCGTCACCGTGCCGAACTCCGCACCGATGCGGCCGATGCGCTCGCCGGTCTCGTCCGTGAGCTCGGTGGGGAAGGGGCCTTCGCCCACCCGCGTGGTGTAGGCCTTGGCGATCCCCAGCACATAACCGATATCGCGTGGGCCGATGCCGGAACCGGCCGCCGCTTGTCCCGCCACCGTGTTGGACGATGTCACATAGGGATAGGTGCCGTGGTCGATATCCAGCAGCACCGCCTGCGCCCCTTCGAACAGGATACGCTTGCCCTGCCGGCGCACTTCGTCCAGACGGCGCCAGGCGCAGGACGCAAAGGGCAGGATCTTCGGAGCGATCTCTTTCAGCGAATCCAACAACGGGCCGGCGTCGATCTCCGGCAGATTGCTGCCCCGCCGGAGCGTGTTGTGGTGCGCCAGCAGCCGATCGATCTTGCGCGGCAGACCGGCGAGGTCCTTCAGGTCGATCACGCGCAGTGCGCGCCGGCCGACCTTGTCTTCATAGGCCGGGCCGATGCCGCGCTTGGTGGTGCCCAGCGCTTGTACGCTGTTGGAGGATTCGCGCGCCACATCGAGTTCGCGATGCAGCGGCAGGATCAGCACCGCATTTTCGGCGACCATCAAATTGTCCGGGGTGACGGCGACGCCGAGCGCCACCACGCGCGCGATCTCTTCCAGAAAAGCCCAGGGATCGACAACCACCCCATTGCCGATGATGGCGAGCTTGCCGGGACGCACCACGCCGGATGGCAGCAACGACAATTTGTACGTCACGCCGTCAATGACCAGCGTGTGCCCGGCATTGTGGCCGCCCTGAAACCGCACCACGACATCGGCACGCGCCGACAGCCAATCGACGATCTTTCCCTTGCCCTCGTCGCCCCATTGGGCGCCGATCACCGCAACATTGGCCATGATGTCTCTGCTTGGATTGCGTTCGAAACTACCGCTTTTGCGGCCGAAAAGGAATCGGCGTGGCAACACGCCGCGGACGGGCTGTAACCGAACACAGGGTTGACGTTACCCGGTCAAAACGCCAATGCGCGGGCCTGCTTCACCATCGGGATCGAGCGGATTTCGCGCAAAATCACGTCGGGCAGCGGCTCGTCGAGCTGCACCAGACAGATCGCGTCGGCGCCGCGCGCGGCACGGCCGAGATTGAAATTGGCGATGTTGACGCCGGCATTGCCGAGCAGCGAACCGAGCCGGCCGATGAAACCGGGCTTGTCCTCATTGGTGATGTAAAGCATGTGGGGGGCGAATTCCGCATCCAGATCGATGCCCTTGATCTGAATGAGTCGCGGACGGTTGTTGGAGAACACCGTTCCGGCCACGCTGCGCGTCTGCTCCGGCGTGGTCACGCTCAGCATGATGTAGCCTTCGTAGGCGCCCTCCTGATCGCGGCGGACTTCCGAAATGCGGATGCCGCGCTCCTTGGCGATGACGGGCGCGTTGACCATGTTGATTTCCGACAATGCTGGCTTCAGCAGACCGCAGATTGCGGCCTGCGTCAGTGCCCGGGTGTTCAGCGTGGCCGGGGTGCCTTCGAACACCAATTCCACGCCGGCAATGCTGCTTTCGGTCAATTGACCGGCAAAGGCGCCCAGATATTCGGCCAACGCGATCCAGGGGCGCATTTTTTGCGCTTCGTCCGCGGACAAAGACGGCATGTTCAGCGCGTTGGTGACGGCGCCCGTGAGCAGATAATCGGAAATCTGTTCGGCGACTTGCAGCGCCACATTTTCCTGCGCTTCGCTGGTGGAGGCGCCCAGATGCGGCGTGGACACCACCTTCTCATTGCCGAACAGCGGATTGCTGGTCGCAGGCTCCTCTTCGAAAACATCGAACGCCGCACCTGCCAATTGGCCCGATTCGAGCGCCGCCTTGACTGCGGCTTCATCGACAAGCCCACCACGGGCGCAATTGATGAGACGGGCGCCCTTCTTCATCCGCGCAATCGCATCGGCCGAGATGATATTGCGCGTCTCCGGCGTCAGCGGCGTATGCAGCGAAATGAAATCGGCGCGCGCCAGCAGATCGTTCAACTCCACCTTCTCGACGCCCAGGTCGGCGGCGCGTTCCGGCGACAGATAGGGATCATAGGCGATCACCCGCATCTTGAGGCCCTTGGCGCGGTCGGCAACGATGGAACCGATATTGCCGCAACCGACGAGGCCGAACACCTTGGCGGTCAGCTCCACGCCCATGAAACGGTTCTTTTCCCATTTGCCGGCATGGGTCGATGCGTTGGCCGCCGGGATATCGCGGGCAAGCGCCATCATCAGCGCAATGGCGTGTTCGGCGGTCGTGATGGAATTGCCGAACGGGGTGTTCATCACGATGATGCCGGCGGCGGTGGCGGCGGGAATGTCGACATTGTCGACGCCGATGCCGGCGCGGCCGATGACTTTCAGATTCTTGGCCGCGCGCAGCACGTCCGCGGTGACTTTGGTCGCCGAACGGATCGCCAGGCCATCATAGTTGCCGATGATCTTGATCAACTCATCTTTGGACAGGCCGGTCTTCACATCGGCATCGACGCCGCGCTCTTTGAAGATGGCGATCGCGGCGGGCGACAATTTGTCGGAAATCAGAACCTTGGCCATGGGATCAACCATTCTTCACTTGTTGAAAGGCCCAATCGAGCCAGGGTGTCAGCGCTTCCAGATCGGCGGCGTCCACAGTGGCGCCGCACCAGATCCGCAATCCCGGCGGGGCGGCGCGATAGCCGCCAATGTCGAGCGCAACACCTTCCTTTTCGAGGACGCTGGCAATCTTCGAAGCGGCGGCGGCTTGGGCTTCTCTCGGCAGCGCCGTGAACCAGGGATCCACCACCTTCAAGCACACGCTGGTGTTGGACCGCGAGGCCGCATCGCGGGCAAGAAAGTCCACCCAATCGGTGCGTTGGACCCAATTGGCGAGAACGCCGAGATTGCGGTCGGCGCGCGCCATCAGGGCGGGCAAGCCGCCAATGGTTTCGGCCCATTTCAGCGTATCGATATAATCTTCGAGCGCCAGCATGGACGGCGTATTGATGGTCTCGCCTTCGAAAATGCCTTCGACCAGCTTGTTGTCCTTGGTCATGCGGAAATTCTTCGGCATGGGCCAGGGCGGGTTGTAAGATTCGAGACGTGCCACGGCGCGCGGCGAAAGGATCAACATACCGTGGCCGCCTTCGCCGCCCAGTACTTTCTGCCAGG
>DATARE010000115.1:0-2618 GCA_036264295.1 Micropepsaceae bacterium
GCGCGTGCTGCAAAACGAAGACGAGTTGAAACAATTGTCCGAACAGCTCGGACTCGGAAAATCTGGAGAGGGCGAATAATGGCCAACAATCCCGGAACGCAATCCGCAGCCAAGACTGCCCAAACCACCGAAGCGGCTGGCGAACTCAATCTGCTCGATCAGGTGATCGGCGCCACGCGGCAAACCGACCGCGACCAGGCGCAGATGCTGCTGAAAGCCCTCACCGAAGAGGCGCTGAAGGGCACCGTGAGCTATTCGCGGAACATGACGATGACCTTCCGCAAGGCCATCGAGCTGATCGACAAGCAATTGTCGCAGCAGGTTGCCGCGATCATGCACCACCCCGATTTTCTGAAGCTCGAAGGTTCATGGCGCGGACTGAATTATCTGGTCATGAATTCGGAGACCGGCACCTCGCTGAAAGTCAAGATGCTCAACGCGTCGAAGAAGGACCTCGCGAAGGATCTCGCCAAGGCCGTCGAATTCGACCAGAGCGAACTGTTCAAGAATATGATTTACGAACCCGAATTCGGCAGCCCGGGCGGTGAACCCTATGGGCTTCTGATCGGCGATTACGAATTCACCTCGCATCCCGACGACATCGAATTCCTCACCAATATTTCCGGCGTTGCGGCGGCGTCTTTCGCGCCCTTCATCAGCGCTGCCGGTTCCAAGATGTTGGGACTGGAGGATTACCGCGACCTGAAAGGCCCGCGCGATCTCAAGAAGGTGTTCGAGTCCAAGGACTATGCGCGCTGGAACAGCTTCCGTGAAACCGAGGATGCGGCGTTCGTCACGCTGACCATGCCGCGCGTGCTGGCGCGGCTTCCCTATGGCGCGGCCACCAAACCGATCGACGAATTCTCCTATGAGGAAGCGCCCAGCGACGCGAAGGGCAAGCCCAAGGAGCTGGATCACGGTCAATATTGCTGGATGAACGCGGCCTATGTGCTGGGCACGCGCATCACCGATTCCTTCTCGCAATATGGCTGGTGCACGTCGATCCGCGGTGCGGAAGGCGGCGGCAAGGTCCAAAATCTGCCGACCCACACCTTTGTCAGCGACGAAGGCGATGTGGACATGAAATGCCCCACCGAGATCGGCATTACCGACCGGCGCGAATTCGAACTTTCGCAATGCGGCTTTTTTCCGCTGTCGCATTACAAGAACACCGATTACGCGGTGTTCTTCGGTGCGCAGACGACCCAGAAGCCGAAAAAATACGACCGGGCCAGCGCCACGGCCAATGCGGCGATTGCGGCGCGTCTGCCCTATGTGCTGGCGACATCGCGCTTTGCCCATTTCCTGAAGGTGATGGCGCGCGACGAGATCGGCAGCTTCATGGAGAAGGAAGATTGCGCCGCCTGGCTGCAACGCTGGATCAGCAATTACGTCAACGCCAGCGACACCGCCAGCGCGGAAGCGAAGGCGCGTTTCCCGTTGCGCGATGCACGCATCGAGGTGAAAGAGATTCCGGGCAAACCGGGCTCCTACAACGCGGTCGCCTATTTGCAGCCTTGGCTCCAGATGGAGGAATTGACCACTTCGCTCAGGCTGGTGGCCAAGATTCCGCAGAAAGCCTAAGGAGCCGAGTTGGGAGGGGGAACCTTGGAGCTTGGCGCCGACTTCATGCCGCGTCAGGCCGATTTGGGTCCTCCTCCGGAGGCCGCCGAAGATCGCGAAGAGCTGCGTGACCGGCTGATCCGGTATTTGCGGGGGATCGCGGGGGACGGAGATACCGGGTCCTGTCTGCCGCTGGACCGGTTAAGCCCGCAGGATGCGTTGGCGGCGTGGTTCGGCCCGTCTTTTGGCGCGCTTTACGCGCACCCCGATGCGTTGAGGCGAGCGCTGGACCGCGATGTCGCGGCCATCGACGAGCTTATCTCCACCCAGGTGAACGCCATCCTCCACGCCACCGCCTTTCAGCGGCTGGAATCGGCATGGCGCGGCGTTCAATTTCTCACCGGCATCGCCGCCGAAATCAGCGGCGCCAAAATTCGCGTGCTGCCGGTGGGCTGGAGCGAGATTGCGCGCGACCTCGACCGCGCCGGGGATTTCGACCAAAGCCAGATTTTCCAGAAGATCTATTCGGACGAGTTCGGCACGCCGGGCGGCGAGCCCTTTGGCCTGCTGGTGGGCGACTATACCATCCGGCATCAGCGGGCCTCCGATTACGCCACCGATGACATCGGGACGCTGAAATCGCTGACCTCGGTCGCAAGCGCGGCATTCGCCCCGATTGTCATGGGCGTGGCGCCGTCTGTGTTTC
Source organism: Micropepsaceae bacterium (assembly GCA_036264295.1). Classification (GTDB taxonomy): domain Bacteria; phylum Pseudomonadota; class Alphaproteobacteria; order Micropepsales; family Micropepsaceae; genus CAIYRG01. The sequence continues at coordinate 2,270 of DATARE010000115.1, forward strand.
AGCTCACGAGCTTCGGCCAGCTCGGCCGGCCCATCGATTTGCGTGCGATATTCGGCCAGGCGGAATATCAGCGCTGGAATGCGATGCGCCAGAACGAGGATTTGCGTTTCGCCGGCCTTACCCTGCCGCGTTTGTTGATGCGCCTGCCCTATGCGGACAATCCCTCGCGGCGGGATGGTTTTCGCTTCGTCGAGCATACGGATGCGCCCGACGGCTCCGGCTATCTCTGGGGCAACGCGGCCTATGCGTTTGCCGCGACCGTGCTCCGGGCCTTTGGCAATTTTGGCTGGTTCGCGGATATTCGCGGCGCCCCGCGCGATGAGCTGAGAGGCGGGCTGGTCTACGGCAA
>DATARE010000559.1:0-14208 GCA_036264295.1 Micropepsaceae bacterium
CGCCTCAAGCCGCCATCGCGATCCGGAGATTGGCGTCGATCTTGTCGAGAAAGCCGGTGGTCGACAGCCACTTCTGGTCGGCCGAGACCAAAAGCGCGAGGTCCTTGGTCATGAAGCCGGCCTCGACCGTGTCGACGCAGACTTTCTCCAGCGTTGCGGCAAAACGGGCGAGCGCCTCGTTGGAATCCAATTTGGCGCGATGAGAGAGGCCGCGCGTCCAGGCGAAGATCGACGCAATGGAATTGGTCGAGGTCGGCTGCCCCTTCTGATGTTGGCGATAATGGCGCGTCACGGTGCCGTGTGCGGCTTCGGATTCCACGATCTGGCCATCCGGTGTCATCAACACGCTGGTCATGAGACCCAGCGACCCATAGCCCTGCGCCACCGTGTCGGACTGCACATCGCCATCGTAGTTCTTGCAGGCCCAGACATAGCCGCCGGACCATTTGAGACAGGCCGCCACCATGTCGTCGATCAGGCGGTGCTCATAGGTGAGATTCTTCGCCTTGAATTTGTCGGCGAATTCGCTGTCGAAAATCTGCTGGAACAGATCCTTGAACCGCCCGTCATAGGCTTTGACGATGGTGTTCTTGGTCGTGAGATAGAGCGGATAATTGCGCTGCAGCGCATAGTTCATCGAGGCGCGCGCGAAATCGATGATCGATTGATCGAGATTGTACATGGTCATGGCGACGCCCGCGCCGGGGAAGTCGAACACTTCGCGTTCGATCTTCTTGCCGTCCTTGCCGGTCCAGGCGACCGTCAGCTTGCCCGGTCCCGGCACCAGGAAATCGGTGCAGCGATATTGATCGCCATAGGCGTGACGGCCGATGACGATGGGCTGCGTCCAGCCCGGAACCAGCCGGGGCACGTTCTTGCAGATGATGGGTTCGCGGAAGATGGTGCCGCCCAGAATGTTGCGGATGGTGCCGTTGGGCGATTTCCACATCTGCTTGAGATGGAACTCCTTCACGCGCGCTTCGTCCGGCGTGATGGTCGCGCATTTCACGCCGACGCCATGGCGCCGAATCGCCTCGGCGGCGTCGATGGTGACCTGATCGTCGGTCGCATCCCGGTGCTCGACACCCAAATCGTAATATTCGAGTGTGAGGTCGAGATAGGGCAGAATCAGCTTCTTCTTGATGAGGTCCCAGATGATGCGGGTCATCTCGTCGCCATCGAGCTCGACAACCGGATTCGCGACCTTGATTTTCGCCATGAGTTCGTCCTTCACATGTGGGGAATTGGGCGTTCTTAGCGATTGAACCCTAATCCCGTCAAAGGAAGTGTTACCACGCCACCAATTGCCTCACCTGAAGGTCGAGGCAAGCCCAGCCTGAGAACACAATTGTCCGGATCGACCAAGGCCCCTGCCATCATTCTTTCCGAGCCGCAGCTCGGCGAGAATATCGGCGCCTGCGCCCGGGCCATGGCGAATTTCGGCCTGACCGATTTGCGCCTGGTGAAGCCGCGCGACGGCTGGCCGAACCCCAAGGCCGAGGCCATGGCGGTGGGGGCGGCGGGGCTGATCGAGGCGGCACGAATTTATGACAATGTGCAGGGGGCCATCGCCGAATTGCAGCTGGTCTATGCCACGACCGCGCGCGATCGGGCGATGGCGAAGCCGGTGCTGACCCCGGCCGAGGCCGCCCGGCGGCTGCGGGAAGCCGCGTCTTCGGGTATCGCCACCGGCCTGCTGTTCGGGAACGAGCGGGCAGGGCTGACCAATGACGAGGTGGCGCTGGCCGATTGCGTCATTACCATCCCCACCGATCCGGGCTTTTCCTCGCTCAATCTCGGCCAAGCCGCGCTTCTGATGGCCTATGAATGGTTCAAATCCGCAGATGCGACGCCGCCGGAACAGATCGACCACGGCGCGGCATCGCCCGCCCCCCGCGAAGAGCTGATCCGTCTGTTCGAGCATCTGGAAGAGGAGCTGGAAAAGAGCGGCTTCCTATTTCCCCCCGGCAACCGTCCCGGAATGATCCGCAATTTGCGCAGCATCCTGCACCGGGCCCAATTAACAGATCAGGAAGTGCGGACCTTGAGGGGTGTCATCGTGGCCCTGACCCGGGGCAAGCGCCGGGGCCCCCGTGAGGACGTTTGACAGTTAAAAGTCCATGGCTATAGTGCGCGGCCTTCGGCGAACACCCCTTCGCCGGACCCCCTTTAACGCGAGCCGGGAATAGTATGACGAAGCGCACGACCAGCAAATATAAGCTCGACCGCCGCATGGGCGAAAATATCTGGGGGCGCAACAAGAGCCCCATCAACAAGCGGAATTACGGTCCGGGCCAGCATGGTCAAAGGAAATCGCGCAAGCTTTCCGATTACGGAACCCAGCTTCACGCCAAGCAGAAGCTGAAAGGCTATTACGCCAACATCACCGAACGCCAGTTCCGCGGCTATTACGAAGAGGCCTCGCGCAAGACCGGCGATACCGGCGAGATGATGATCGGGCTTCTGGAGCGCCGCCTGGATGCGGTGGTCTATCGCGCCAAATTCGTGCCCACGCCCTATGCGGCGCGCCAATTGGTCAATCACGGCCACGTCTCGGTGAACGGCAAGCGCGTCACCATCTCCTCCTATCTCGTCAAAGAAGGCGACCTCGTCGAGCTGCGTTCCAAGGCCAAGGATATGGCGCTGGTGCTGGAAGCCACGAAAAGCCCCGAGCGTGAAGTGCCCGATTACATCGAAGCCGACCACAACAAGATGACCGCGAAATTCCTGCGCACGCCGAAGCTCGGCGATGTGCCCTATGCGGTGCAGATGCAGCCCAGCCTGGTGGTGGAATTCTACTCGCGCTGATTCGAAGCGAATGGCCAATAGCGAATAGCGAATAGCGAATAGGACATTATCCTACTCGCTACTCGCCATTCCCTACTCGCCCGTTACGGCGATGCCCTTTTCCTTGAAGAAGGGTTCCAGCTCACCCTGCTCGAACATCTCCTTGATGATGTCGCAGCCGCCGACAAATTCACCCTTCACATAAAGCTGGGGAATGGTCGGCCAGTTGGAGAATTCCTTGATCCCCTGCCGGATTTCGGCGTCTTTCAGCACATCCACTGCCTTGAACTTGATGCCCAGCTCCGAAAGCACGTGAACGGTGGCGGCCGAAAATCCGCATTGCGGGAAAACGGGCGTGCCCTTCATGTAGAGCAGCACATCGTTTTCGGCGACATCCTTGGCAATTCTGTCGTGAACGGAAGAATCGGTCATCGGGGTGTCCTTTCAATGGATGAGTTAAGAGCGGCAGCCGCTTCCGTCAAGACACGACGGCGCCTCAGCCTTTGACGGAGGTCTGCAGCGAGAGCGCATGCAATTGCCCGCCCATACGGCCCGACAGCGCGTCGTAAACCATCTTGTGCTGCTGCACGCGGGTTTTGCCCTTGAACGCGCCCGACGCCACCATGGCGGCGTAATGGTCGCCGTCACCGGCAAGATCGGTGATGGTCACATCGGCATCCGGCAACGCGGCGCGGATGGCACTCTCTATATCTCTGGCCGACATGGCCATGTGCTTGTCCTCAATTGGTTGGCGGAAGCTCGCCGCCCGACATCAGATTCGGAAACCAGTTTTCATGCGCGGCACGAAGCGCCGGCAGCGAAATCTCGCCCATGCCCGCAATCGCGATCTTATCGCCACCGGCAAGCCCAAGGGAAGCCGCTGCGATGCCAGCCGCCTGCGCCTGTTCCAAGATAGCGGGCGCGGCATCCGCCGGAACCGCGAGCACATAGCGCCCCTGATCTTCGCCAAAGAAAAACGGCACCGATGAGGCATTACCGGTAGACAGGTTCGCCCCGATGCCGCCGGCCATCGCCATCTCCGCGAGCGCAACCAGAAGCCCGCCATCGGAAATGTCATGGACCGTATCCAGGCGGCCCTGCTCGATCAGCGCGCGCACGAAATCGCCGGCGCACTTTTCATTCGCCAGATCGACCGGCGGCGCAGCGCCTTCTTCGCGCCCCTCGATTTCGCGCAAATACAGGGATTGGCCAAGATGGCCGGGCGCTCCACCCAGCAAGATCAGCGCATCGCTCTGGCGCTTCAGCGCGATGTTGGCCGTGCGCGTTACATCCTTGATCAGGCCCACGCCGCCGATGGCGGGCGTCGGCAGAATCGGTTCGCCATTGGTTTCGTTGTAGAGCGAGCAATTCCCGGAGATGACCGGGAAGGCAAGCGCGCGGGAGGCTTCGCCGATGCCTTCGATGCAGGCGACGATCTCGCCCATGGTTTCGGGGCGCTCGGGATTGCCGAAATTGAGATTGTCGGTGATGGCGAGCGGCAAGGCACCGACCGCGGAAAGATTGCGCCAGCATTCCGCGACAGCCTGTTTGGCGCCTTCGAACGGATCGGCTTTGCAATAACGCGGCGTCACATCGGTTGAAATGGCCAAGGCCTTGTGCGTGCCATGCACGCGCACCACCGCCGCATCGCCGCCCGGAGGCTGCACCGTGTCCGTCATCACCGAATAATCATATTGCTCCCAAATCCAGCGCCGCGAGCACAGATCGGGTGAGGCGAGCAATTTCAGAAGCGAGTCCAGAACGGGGCGCGTGGGATCGAAGCGCGGCTGCGTGATCGCTGTGGTCGCGGCATGGGTGAAGGGCCGCTGATACACCGGCGCCTCGTCGGACAATGCGGTAATCGGCATTTCCGCAACGACGCCACCCTTGTGCTTGACGACCAACCGCTTGGTGTCGGTGGTGATGCCGATCACCGCGAAATCCAATTCCCATTTCTTGAAGATGCGTTCGGCTTCAGCTTCGCGGCCCGGCTTCAGAACGGCGAGCATGCGTTCCTGCGATTCCGACAGCATCATGTCGTAAGCCGTCATATGGCTTTCACGCTGCGGCACCTTATCCAAATCGAGTTCGATGCCCGAGCCGCCCTTGTCGCCCATTTCTGCAGAGGACGAGGTGAGGCCCGCCGCACCCATATCCTGAATGGCGATGATGGCGTCGGTCGCCATCAATTCGAGACAGGCCTCCAGCAGCAATTTCTCCGTGAACGGATCACCCACCTGGACCGTGGGGCGCTTTTCTTCGCTGTCCTCGTTGAACTCGGCCGAGGCCATGGTGGCGCCGTGAATGCCGTCGCGCCCCGTCTTGGAGCCGATATAGACCACGGGATTGCCCGCGCCCTTTGCCGCGGAAAGAAAAATCTTGTCCGTCCGCGCGAGGCCCACACACATCGCATTGACCAGGATGTTGCCATTGTAGGAGCGGTGAAAATTCACCTCGCCGCCGACGGTCGGCACGCCCATGCAATTGCCGTAACCGCCGATACCGGCAACCACACCGGAAACCAGGTGCCGCGTCTTGGGATGGTTGGGTTCGCCGAAGCGCAGCGCATTCATCATCGCCACGGGCCGCGCGCCCATGGTGAAGACATCGCGCATGATGCCGCCAACGCCGGTTGCCGCGCCCTGGTAGGGCTCGATGAAAGAGGGATGGTTGTGGCTCTCCATCTTGAAGATACAGGCATCGCCATCGCCAATATCGATGACGCCGGCATTCTCGCCGGGCCCTTGCAACACCCAGGGCGCTTTCGTGGGCAGTTTTCGCAGATGCGCGCGGGTGGATTTGTAGGAGCAATGCTCGCTCCACATCACGGAGAAAATGCCCAATTCGACCAGGTTGGGGTCGCGTCCCAGCAATTCCTGGATGCGCGCATATTCGCTTGGCGACAGGCCATGCTCGCGAATGAGTTCAGGGGTAATGGCTGTCACGCGCCCCCCTCCGGCCTTTCAGGCCACCTCCCCCGCACGCGGGGGAGGAAAAGAATCTACACGGTGACGACTTTCCTCCCCCGTTCACGGGGGAGGTGTCGCAAAGCGACAGAGGGGGGATGGTCACGCGCAAATTCAGGTTCACGACAGCGTATCGATCAGGCTTTGTAACAAAGGTTGGCCCGAAATCGAACCCAGAAGCGGATCGCTGGCCCGTTCGGGATGCGGCATCAGGCCCAGCACATTGCGCTTTTCGTTCAAGATGCCCGCAATGTTGCGCGCCGACCCGTTGGGGTTGTCGCCCGGCGCATAGCGGAAAAGGACCCGCCCTTCGCCTTCGAGCCGGTCCAGCGTGTCTTCGTCGGCGAAATAATTCCCTTCGCCATGGGCAACTGGAAAGCGCACATGCTCGCCCTTGGCATAGCGGCGGGTGAAGGCCGATTGCGATTCTTCGACCACAAGCTCCACCGGGCGGCAGACAAATTTCAGATCGGCATTGCGCATCAGCGCACCGGGCAGAAGTCCTGCCTCGGTCAAGACCTGGAACCCGTTACAGATGCCCAGCACGGCAACGCCAGATTCGGCTTTCTTTTTCACATCGCGCATGATGTGCGACTGTGCCGCCATCGCGCCGCAGCGCAGATAATCGCCATAGGAAAACCCGCCGGGCAACACGATGAGATCGACATCGGGCACCTCGGTGTCGCCGTGCCAGATCATGTAGGGATTTTTTCCGGTCAGCTGCGCCAAAGCCGTTTGCGCATCGCGGTCGCAATTGGAAGCAGGAAACACAATGACGGCGGATTTCAAAGGTTCAGTCCTTTCGCACGCAACCGCTCCAATGCGCGCTGGGCGGCGCGCATGCCGGCCTCGCGGCCCCAAATCGTGCCCAGCGGCAACGTGTCCTTGAAAATCATCGGCATGGCGTCCGTGAATCTTCTTCCAACTTCGGTCCGGTAAAACGCCGCAAGGGTGCGAAGATCATCTTCGGTGAAATACCGTTCATAGACCCGCCCCGTCAGCTTCATCAGATCATCGAGGCTGCCCGTCATCTCGTCGCGCAAAGCGATCTGAAATTCATCTGCCGCGGTTCCGGTGAGGTTGGGATGTTGCGTCTTGATTTGGTTCATGATCACCGGAATGAGCGAGTCCACCATGGCCGTCATATTGGTCTTGGCGTTGGTCACGTCCAGTAGGTCCATTGCGGCGGCGAGATGAGAATCCGCGTCCGGGGTCACATCGGCCGCGCGAGCGGGAAGGCTGCATCCCGCGGCGATTGCAAGGATTGCGAACATCACGCGGAACATGAGGCCCCCCTACAACGGCGCGATTTCGAACTCGTATTTTTCGATGACGGTGTTGGCGAGCAGCTTCTCGCACATTTCCTTCAGCTGAGCGCGGGCGCGCGTCGCATCGGTCTCGGCCAGTTCGATGTCGATCATCTTGCCTTGGCGCACGTCGCCCACCGAAGCGAACCCGAGATTGTTCAGCGCATGACCGATGGCTTTGCCTTGCGGATCGAGCACGCCATTTTTCAACGTCACAAATACGCGCGCTTTCATCGGACGAGAACCGGCCCCGTGCCGCCTTGGGTGGATTCGGGCAAAATCCCGAGCCGCCGCGCCACTTCGGAATAGGCTTCGGTGACGCCGCCGAGGTCGCGGCGGAAGCGATCCTTGTCCATCTTCTCGTTGGTGTGAAGATCCCACAGCCGGCATGAATCCGGGCTGATCTCATCGGCCAGCACCACGCGCATGAAATCGTTTTCCCACAGCCGGCCAAACTCGATCTTGAAGTCCACCAGCTTGATGCCGACGCCCAAAAACAGGCCGGAGAGGAAATCATTGATGCGGATGGTCAGGTTGACGATGTCGTCCAGATCCTGCGGACTTGCCCAGGCAAAGGCGGTGATGTGCTCCTCCGACACCCAGGGATCGTGCAGCGCATCGTTCTTGTAATAATATTCGATGATGGAGCGGGGCAGCGCCTGACCCTCGGTGATACCCAGCCGCGTCGACAGCGATCCGGCGGCAACGTTGCGCACCACCACTTCGAGCGGGATGATCTCCACTTCCTTGATCAATTGTTCGCGCATGTTCAGCCGGCGCACGAAATGGGTCGGCACCCCGATCGCGTTCAACTGGGTCATCAAATATTCGGAGATGCGGTTGTTGAGCACCCCCTTGCCTTCCAGCACGGCGCGCTTTTTGGCGTCGAAGGCGGTGGTGTCGTCCTTGAAGTATTGAATGAGTGTGCCCGGCTCCGGCCCCTCATACAGGATCTTCGCCTTGCCCTCGTAAATCGTCCTACGACGTTTCATGAAATCCGTACCTTCGCGTCCGCACGCCCGACGGCGGGGCCGGCGGGGGCCGCGCACTCGCGCCGAAATGGCAACGGGGCCTGTCGGCCTAAGGCGACAACCCCGTCTCAAACGAACTTAGCGGAAGCAGCGCCCCTCCGGCAACTTAAGCATCCGCCGCAGCGGCTGCGGCGAAAACTGTGTCGCGCGCCTCCCCGTCTGGCGCTATTGTGCCCTCAAGCTTGGGGCATGCTCAGAAATACTATCGTCTTATCAAAGGGTTATAGAATGTCAGGAACGTTCGACAAGCGGGAAAAGGCCTTCGAAGCCAAATGGGCCCATGACGAGGAGCTGCGGTTCAAAGTCTATGCCCGGCGCAACAAGTTGTTAGGTCTTTGGGCCGCGGCCGAAATGGGTGTCACCGGCGGGGCCGCCGATGGCTACGCCAAGGAGGTCATCGCGGCCGATTTCGAGCGGGCCGGTGAAGAGGATGTGTTCGAAAAGGTGCGCCGCGACCTCGATTCCCGCGGCATTGCGCTGTCCGACCACATGATTCGCCGCAAGATGGAAGAGCTGCTGGACGCCGCCAAACACCAAATCGAAGCCGAATCGCCCAAATAACCGGCACTAAGGCATCATCCGCGCCAGGACCCGGTCGCGCAGCACGAACTGGTGGTAAACCGCCGCCGCGATGTGCAGCACAATAAACGCCAGCAGTACGTAAACCAGGAAATCGTGGATATCGCCAGCCGTATGCGCCCATTCCGCGCCCTTGGGCGCAAGGGCAGGCAGCGGAACGATTCCGAACAGCCAGACCGTCCATCCCCGATAGCCGTTTGCCGCCCAGCCCAGCAGGCACATCACCAGAATCAACACATACAACCCGATATGGGTGACGCTTGCGAGATGAGACTGCCAGGTCGGCATTTCCAAGAGCGGCACGGGATGGAGAAATCGCCAGACCAGCCTCAGCACAATAAAAAACAGAATCGCCGCACCGATAAGGAAGTGCCAGTGCACCCAGCCTTCATCCTGGGTGTTGCGGCCGATATGGGGCATCACCGAGCCCACGAGATATTGGGCGGCAATCAATGCGAAAATGATCCAGTGGAACGATTTGTGCCAGAAGCCATAGCCTGGCGACTTCGTTGCATCCACCAATGAAACCTCCCGAGCTGAGCGCGTCACCATCCCGAAAACAGTCCGCCGTCATACCAGTCCCAGATGAAATAAAACACGACCTGCCCGCTGCGTTGCGAGGTGTTGGTCACAGGTATGCGATATCCGGCGCTGAACAGGATGTGCTGAAGCGTCGAAAGGCTCACCTGCATCTGGGGCACGATGTCCCAATCGGTCCTGGCGCCGCTTGCCATCTCCTGTCTGCCGAGAAGCTCGATCGCCGGAGTCCAGGCGCGGCCGTAGCCACCCTCCTCCGCGAAGGTCTTCTGCAGATTGAGATTGATGCCAAGTTCCTGAGTCTGATTTTGGCGCAACGGAAAGGCGGCAAAAATCTGGCCCTGGAAAACGAAATCGTCCGGTATCGCCTGCCCCACAAGGGCATGCGTCTCGAACGACATCGAGCCCGTGCCGAGACCTTTTTTTTCGCTTCCGGTCGGCAGCACCATTTCACCCAGCAGGGAGAGAATCGTTCCGGCATCGACATCGGCGATGACATTCTGCTTCCAGGCAAATCCGACATCGCCGATGCCGCCATTCTTGCCGATGCCCATCCCGCCGTCGACACGGCCGAAGGGCAATGTGACCTCAAGTTGGCCGGTCGGGCCGAACCGCTTTTCGAAAACGAATTGGGAGGCGATGTTGTTTGGCGCCTTCGTGTCGATGGCGGTCGTCCAGGAGAGTTCGTCTTCCGGAAATGCTTTTTCCGTGAACAGGCCTAACGCGAAATTAAACTCGCCGCGTACCCAGCGCGGGTCGCTGCAGAAGGTGCGCATGTAGCCGATAACCGCATCGATCTCATCATCCGTCAGGGCGTCTTCAAACGCCGGCATAATGCGTGGGAACGCGCGTTGCGGACCGCCTTTGTGGATTGTCGAAGACCAATCCAAATCGGCTTCACGTGTGGCGAAACTGCAATCGGAGAAATTCGGCATCGGCAGCGTGAACCCGACTTCGGCGGGCTTGCGATCTCCGCGTCCTTCGGCACCGTGACAGGTCGCACAATTTGCAAGCCAGATCGCGTGTCCGTCGGGTGGCGCGGGCGCTGACACTGCCGCGACGACCGCGAGCGCCGACAGCGCCGTGCCAATCGCGATTCCGGCGAGGACATGTCGAAGAGTGAAAATTGCTTTCATCCCCCAAAATTTTTTACGGCACTCGTTTCGCCGGCAGGTGCGAATCCTGGCTCATACGAATAGCCAAGACTTTGCACTTGTAGCAATATGCAAGTCTACTTTATGTTTCGTCAGGATACGGATCAAAATTGCAAGTGATCCGCAAGAACAAAACCAAGGCATTGCGTGAGACTGATCCGCAAGAACAGAAAGTCTGCCGTGAGATGCGACTGATACGCAAAAGAAAAAGCCTTATTGTTTTTACGATGACTGTGAGCGCCATTGCCCTGAGTGGATTGGCCATTGGCTATGGCTGGGCCGCAGAACCGGCGCCGCCCGGTCATCCGCCCGTCAATCACATGCTGTTCACCACGTCGCTGCACTGCGTCGCCTGCCATAGCAAAGTCTATGCCCCCAATGGCGAGGACATCTCCATCGGCTATCAATGGCGCGCTTCGGTGATGGCCAATTCCGCACGCGATCCCTATTGGCAGGCGGGTATCCGGCGCGAAACCATGGATCACCCTTTCGCGAAAGCCGCCATCGAAGACAAATGTTCGACCTGCCACATGCCGATGCAGCGTTATCAGGCGCGCGCCGAAGGTGGCGCGGGAGAAGTGTTTCGCTACCTCGATTCCCTTCACTCCGGTGTTGCAAATCTCGAACCGGAAGCCGACCTCGAAGAAGCGGCCGTCCCCAAGGCGACGCTCGCTGCAGATGGTGTGTCCTGCACGGTGTGTCACCAAATCCGTCCCGACAATTTCGGTCAGGAATCCTTTCTGGATGGAGGCTTCATCGTCGATATCGCGAAGAAGCCGGAGGAGCGTGAAATCTTTGGCCCCTTCGATACGGACAAAGGCCGTACGCGCATCATGCATTCGGTGACGGGATTCGTGCCGACCAAATCCGACCATATCCGGCAATCGGAACTCTGCGCGAGCTGTCACACCTTGTTGACGGATGCGTTCGACGACAAGGGCAATCCGGCCGGCACCTTGCCCGAACAGGTGCCGTTTCAGGAATGGCAGCACAGCGATTACGCCCAAACAAATTCCTGCCAGTCCTGTCACATGCCGCGTGTCGCCGGGGACGCGCCCATAACATCGGTGCACAGCCAGACTCATCAGGACGTTTCGCGGCACGTATTTATCGGGGGCAACGCGTTCCTGCTGCGGATCTTGAAAGACCACAGCAAAGAGCTTGGCGTCATCGCGACAGCCGACGAGTTGGAAGCGTCGGCCAAGCGCACGGACGATCAGCTTGCAACGATAACGGCTTCTGTCGAAATCGGCACGCCGGCGGTGACGAGCGGGCGGCTGGAATTCCCGATTACGGTCACCAACAAGACCGGCCACAAATTTCCCACCGCCTATCCGGCACGGCGGGCATGGCTGCACGTGGTGGTGCGCGATACACAGGGAAATACCGTGTTCGAATCCGGCGCGCCACGCCCCGACGGCTCGGTTGCCGGTAACGACAACGACGCCGACGCGCTGAAGTTTGAGCCGCATTACACGCGCATCACCAGCCCCGATCAGGTGCAAATCTATGAATCGATCATGGGCGATTTCGCCAACCGCGTGACCACGGGATTGCTGTACGGCACCCACTATCTGAAGGACAACCGGCTTTTACCGAAAGGTTTCGACAAGACGACGGCAGAGCCGCGAGTGATGGTGGTGGGGCCTGCGCGTGATGATGCCGATTTCACCGGCGGATCGGATCGGTTGACCTACAGCGTGGCGCTCCCCAATGGTGCCGCCGCCGGGCGATATACGGTAACGGCGGAATTGCTGTTCCAATCGATCGGCTATCGCTGGGCGCAGAATTTGCGCAATTACGATGCGCCGGAGCCGAAGCGTTTCGTCGGCTATTATACGCAGGCCGCCGGTCAATCGACCAAGCTGATCGCCCGCAGCGCAATCACAAGTTCACCCGCCCCTTGAGGGAGGGTCGAAATTTTTGAGCGACGCGAAGAAATTTCGGGGAGGGGAGATGGTCCGAATCACCCCTCACCCGGCGCGCCCATGGCGCACTTGTATGCGCGGCGCGCCGCCCTCTCCCTCACGGGGAGAGGGGAAGTCACGATCCAAACACCCGGGCGAAGATCAGGTCCACGTCTTTGAAGTGATAGGCAAGGTCGAAGCTTTCGGCGAGTTCGGCAGGTGACAAATATTTCGTGACCTGCGGATTTGCCTTCAGCAGATCGAGCAGCCGCCCCTCGCCGCGCCAGCAGCGCATGGCGTTTTCCTGCACCAAACGATAGGCGTCCTCGCGGGCCATGCCTTTCTGCGTCAGCGCCAAGAGCACCCGCCCGCTATGCACGAGACCGCCGGTCCGCTCGAGATTCGCCAGCATGCGCTCGGGATAGACGACGAGCTTCTCGATCAGGCCCGCGGCGCGCACCAGCGCAAAATCCAAAGTCACCGTCGCATCCGGTCCGATATAGCGTTCGGCTGAGGAATGGGAGATGTCGCGCTCGTGCCACAACGCCACATTCTCTAATGCCGGCATCGCATAGGCGCGCACCATGCGCGCGAGCCCGCACAGATTTTCCGACAGCACCGGATTGCGCTTGTGCGGCATTGCCGAGGAGCCTTTTTGCGCGGGCGAAAAATATTCCTCGACTTCCCCGACTTCCGAACGCTGCAAATGGCGGATTTCCGTCGCAAGCCGTTCGAGCGAGCTCGCCACCACCGCCAGCGTGGTGAAAAACATCGCGTGGCGGTCGCGCGGTATCACCTGCGTCGAGACCGGTTCGATGGCTAGACCCAGCCTCTTCGCCACATGTTCTTCCACCGCGGGCGGCACATTGGCGAATGTGCCGACAGCGCCGGAAATCGCGCAGGTGGCGATTTCCGTCCTCGCGGCCACCAGCCGGGCACGCGCTCGCGCGAATTCCGCGTAAAAGCCGGCAAGCTTCACGCCGAAAGTCGTCGGCTCGGCGTGAATGCCATGGCTGCGCCCGATGATGGGGGCGAATTTGTATTCGAAGGCCCGCTTTTTCAGTGCCGCCATCAGCGCATCGACATCGCCGATCAGAATATCGGCGGCTCGCGAAAGCTGCACTGCGAATGTGGTGTCCAGCACGTCCGATGAGGTCATGCCCTGATGGACGAAGCGCGCTTCGGGTCCGACGAATTCCGCCAGATGGGTCAGGAATGCGATGACGTCGTGTTTGACTTCGCGCTCGATGGCGTCGATTCGCTCGGAATCGAATTTCGCCTCACGGCCCTTTTCCCAAATGATGCGGGCCGCCTCCTTGGGAATGATGCCAAGTTCCGCCATGGCATCGGCGGCGTGGGCTTCGATTTCGAACCAGATGCGGTATTTGGTATCCGGCGACCAGATCGCGGTCATTTCGGGGCGGGCGTAACGTGGGATCATGACAGCTCTCCTTTTGTCATCCCGGCCAGCAATGCGCGCGCATTGCGTGAGCCGGGACCCACCCCGACCGCTTTGCGCGCGTCAAAGTGGGCTCCGGATCGCGCCGCGTTCCGCGGTCGTCCGGGATGACATCCTGTGCTTCAGATAGCACCGAGCCCGCCCATGGCGACATATTTGATTTCGAGAAAGCCTTCGATTCCGTATTTCGAGCCTTCGCGCCCCACGCCGGATTCTTTCATGCCGCCAAAGGGCGCGACCTCGGTGGAGATGATGCCCTCGTTCACCCCGATGATGCCGTATTCCAGCCCTTCGCTGACGCGGAAGATGCGGCCGACGTCGCGGGCATAGAAATAGGCCGCCAGCCCGAATTCCGTGTCATTCGCCATGCGGATCGCCTCCGCCTCGTCCTTGAAGCGGAACAGGGTCACAACCGGCCCGAAGATTTCTTCCTTCGCAAAGGCCATGTCGGGCGTCGCGTCGCGCACGAAGGTGGGCTCGA
>DATARE010000005.1:0-7081 GCA_036264295.1 Micropepsaceae bacterium
GGGTCTTGAAGTCGAGAACCGCGAAACCATCGAATGCGGCCAATTGCACGAAGACGCGCTTCGGCGAGCCGTCGGTGTTGGACTCGATGGTCATCGGCCGCACGCCGTGATCGAATTTGTGCTCCCAGGCGACGGTCTCCGTCTTCATGTCGAAGGCGGTGAACACGCCGGTCTGGACCGAGCCGCAAATCGCGTAATTGCTGTCACTGCTGGTATAGCAATTGTGCAGGCGGCCATGGGTCGGGATGGTCTTCTTCACCTCCAGCTTCACCGGATCGATAACGTCGAGTGCGCCTTCGCCACGCGCGATGGCGACGACAATCCGCCCGTCTTTGGTGACGGCAATATTGTTCGGGTGGTTGGAGAGCTTCACCTTCTTCAGCAGCTTGCCGGTCTTTTGTTCGAAAACATCGAGCGTGCTGGTCATTTCATTGCTGATGTAGACCTTCGATCCATCGGGCGAAAAATTCACGCCGTGGGCGCCCAGAATCGGAAATTGCTGCACCACCTTGTTGGTGATGGGGTTGATGACATCAACCTTGTCACCGGCGCTGTTGGTGACATAGACGAGCGCAGTTTCGGCGGACGCCGCAAAGGGCGCCAGAGCAAGCGCGAAACAGGAATATTTCAACAGACGGCGAAAATTGGTCATGGGAGTCCAGCTCCTCCTAAGCGGGCCACCCCGCGAGTGGCGCAGAGGGTAAGGGCAAGCTTCACGCAACTCAAGGGTAGGACCGTCAAAAATGGCCCCAATGCTGCGGAAGGAATCGCAAAGCAGGGGCATCGGCAAGGATTTAGACCGGGTCACCCTTATCAGGCATGGCTTCGCGGATACGCCGAAGCCAGGAACCCCCATCGGGAAATTCCGGCCCTTCGCGCAGCTTGGTTTCCAACCGGCGCACGACCTCGCTGTGGCGCCTCTTTGGGTATAGGGCTGCCGCCAAATTGTAATAGCTCGTGCCATCGAGCGGGTCGGATGCGAGGGCGCGTTCGAAACAGGCAATGGCTTCGTCATCGCGTCCCAATTCTCCGAGCGCCGAGCCAAGACTGTTCAGCAGCAGGGAAGAATCGGGCGCCAATTCTACTGCGCGGGTGAGAAGAATCGTGGCGCGCTGCATATCGCCCCGGCGGAAGAAGAAGTTTCCGCACGCCGTCAGCACGCCGGGATCGTGCGGCGCCTTTTCGAGCGCGGCCTGATAGAGCATCCGGGCGGCATCCCAGCGGCCTTGTTGTTCTTCCCAAATGGCCCTGTGGAGTGCGCGGCCGGCATCCGCCCGATTCGCCACATTGTCGAAATACTCCGAAACCGGGGAATTTGCGCTTTGCGGGAATGCAGCTCCAGGTCCGAGCGCAAGAGGCGCGCGGGCGATAATGGGCACCGCAAATTCCGGCAGACGCGCAATGGATTCGTCGAGGGCGCCGCTATCGATGGAGCCATCTGTTGCCCGGGCCAGTTCGCGACAGAGTACGATCAGATTTTCCCAATTCGATGGAAGGGGGCGGGACTCCAGCTCCTGCAAAATGCTGCGCGCAAATTCGCATCCCAAACGGCGCCAGTTCCTGGAGCGGGCAACTTCCGGTGCGGTATGGGCGAGGTGCAGCACCGATGGCTGCGTGAGATTTCGCAATTCATAACCGCGCAACGCCAGCGTCAGAGGAAACCAATAGTCCCACCAGGGAAGGCCCATGCTGAATGAAAAGCGAGTCTTCGCCAATTCAGCGGCGGCCGCACGATCGAAGAAGAAACAATCGAAACCGGGAAAATAAGGATGCAGCGCGCCACCCGAAAGGCTGCGCACATCCAGGCGCTGTCCGGCAATCAGCGTCCTTCGCGCGACGGCCTCTTCCAAATCCTGCCACGAAGGTGCAGGTTCGAAGAGCAAGTCGGAATTGACGATGCCCAGAACCGGTTGCGGTTGGCGGGCCAATACCGACATGATCTCCGCGATGAACGGCGTCTTACGCCCGAACAGGGCCTGCGCGGTCCGCTGGGCCGGAATGAATTCGACACCATCATAGCGCGCGGCAAGCTGCGGAATTTCGTCCGGCGCATTGACGGCCAGAACCCGAAAGCCGCAGGCGATCCAAGACGCCACGCAAAGCCGGTCATAATCCGGCATGGGCCGGCCCGCATTCATGCGCACCAATGCCGGCGGGAACGACGTTGCTACGACAATGCGCGCGGCCGGCATCTCGATTGCGAAAACCTCAATTGGGAAAGCCATATTAGGAGACGAACCGGCGAGGCACCATATCGGCCGATGTGATGACACATCATCGGATTGCGATTGTCATTGCGCCCGCGCGCGATGTGACAATTGCCCCGTTAATGATATTCTGGACAGCGGGCACGGGCTGTTCAAAAATTCCGCCACATTGAGGAGAGATGTCTATGGAACGCAAGAAAGCATCCGATTTTCCGCAGGAGTTTTGGAGCCTGTTCGATCAATACCAACATGGCGGTATCGGCCGGCGGGACTTTCTGGATGGCGCGCAAAAATTTGCTGTCGGTGGCCTGACCGCGACAGCGCTGTTCGAGATGGTGAAGCCGAATTATGCGCTGGCGGCGGAAGTAGCGCCGGACGACAAGCGCATCAAGGGCGAAGAGGTCACCGTCCCCTCCCCGCAAGGCAATGGCAGCATCAAGGGTTATCTGGTTCGGCCCGCGGGCACGGCGAAACTTCCCGTCGTGCTGGTCATCCACGAAAATCGTGGTCTCAATCCTTACATCAGGGACGTCGCGCGCCGCTTGGCGGTTGCCGGTTACATTGCGCTGGCGCCCGATGGGCTTACTTCGGTGGGCGGCTATCCCGGTGATGACGAAAAGGGCGCGGAACTGTTCGGCAAGGTCGATGGCGGCAAGATGCGGGAAGATTTCTATGCCGCGGCGATGTGGCTGAAGCAGCGCCCGGACAGCACCGGAAAACTCGGCGTCATCGGCTTCTGCTTTGGCGGCGGCATCGTCAACGGGTTGGCCGTGCGCATGGGCAGCGATATGGCGGCTGGCGTTCCGTTCTATGGAGTCCAGCCCAGCGCGGCCGATACGGCGAAAATCAAGGCGCCGATCAATGCCCAATATGGCGAACTCGACACCCGCATCACCAGCGGCTGGCAGGCTTTCGATGCCACGCTCACGGCCAATCACGTGCCGCATGAAGGCCACATCTACAAAGGCGCCAATCACGGTTTCCACAACGATACGACGCCCCGTTATGATGAGGCGGCCGCCAAGGAGGCCTGGCAGCACACGCTGGATTGGTTCAACAAATATTTGAAAGCCTGAATTTTTTCTGGTCCGATAAAAGCTTCGGCGGCTGTGGTCCAAAGACTGCGGCCGCCACCGCTTTGGCAGCTTTGTCCTTCGGGCTCGGCTTTAAATTTCGGGTTTCGGCTGGTATAGTTCGCGCAACTATACGTCCAACCTGGGGAGGTTACCGATGAAGAAAGTGCTTGGCGTTGCGGTTCTGTTGGGGACCGCGGTTGCCGCCGTCGGCATGTTGAATGCCGCCGAACAGCAGCTTCAACAGCCGGCTTGGGCCTATGGTGTTCCGCCGCAGGGGCAGCCCGCCGTGCCGCCCGCCCGCGATGACGGCACGATGTTCTCGCTGCCAGGTTCGGACAAGAAATTCACCTTCAACCAGATCCGCGGCCGCAAGGACAATGACACCCCGGCACGCGTCGCGCCCGCCGACTGGTATCCCGGCGATCATCCGGCGATGCCGAAAATTGTTGCCGAAGGCGATGACTCGCGCGGAATCGTGGCGTGTTCGCTCTGTCACTATCCCAATGGCAAGGGCCGCTCCGAAAACGCCAGCCCGCAAGGCTTGTCGAAGGAATATATCGTTCGGCAATTGCACGATATGCGCGACGACATGCGCGCAAGCGCCGAGCGCCGCAAAGCCAACACCCAGGCGATGGTCAGTTTCGCCAAGGCCATGAGCGAAGACGAAATCCAAGCGGCGGCGAATTATTTTTCCTCGATGAAGTGGACGCCGTGGATCAAGGTTGTTGAAACCACGACGGTTCCCAAGACGCGCAGCCAGGGCGGTCTGTTCATCCCGCTGACGGGCGCCGATGCCGGAATGGAACCGATTGGAAACCGCATCATCGAAGTGCCGGTGGACGCGCAGCACACCGAGACCTTGCGCGATCCCCGTTCGCCTTTCATCGCCTATGTTCCGGTTGGCGCGGTGGCCAAGGGCAAGGAATTGGTCACGACGGGTGGCGGCGGGAAGACTGTTCAATGTGCGCTCTGTCATGGGGCGGATCTGAACGGCATCGGTTCGGTGCCTGGTATTGCGGCGCGCTCGCCCAGCTATATCGCACGCCAGCTGAACGACATTCAGCAGGGTGCGCGGCACGGCGACATGGCTGACTTGATGAAGCAAGTCGTCGCCAAGCTCACTCCGGATGATATGTTGAATATCGTCGCCTATACGGCGTCGCTGCCCGCACCGGCGGCGGCTCCGACAAAGGCCGCCTCCAACTAAGCGTCTGACATCTGCGCAGATTTCGCCCGCCGGCCCGGAATGGTCGCGCGGGCGAAATTTTTTCACCACGAAAACCGCAGCAATGCAGGCGGCGCGATTCACAAAGGCGCTATGCAAGCTGCGCAGCGGCGCACATACTGTTGGCCTGATCTCAGAAAACGGACCGGCTGCGGAGAGTTGTCATGCGTCGCACGATTTGGACGGGTTCGGCCCTGCTCGCGGCACTGTTGGGTGCGGGTTCACCCAACGCGCAAACGGCGGCTTTGACGAGCGCCGATCTTGAAAAGCGGTTCGATGGCGCCATCAACCCGGCCGAGATGGGCGGTTGGATGAAAACCATGGCCGCCGAGCCCAACCATGTCGGCTCCGCCCATAACAAAGCCAACGCGGAGATGACGCTCGCCCAATTCAAATCATGGGGATGGGATGCGCATATCGAAACGTTCGAGGTGCTCTATCCCACGCCGATCAGCGAAAGTCTGGAGCTGGTGGGGACACCGTTCAAGGCGACGCTGACCGAAGCTCCGATTCCTGGGGATGCAAGCTCGGCCCGCACTAAGGACGAGTTGCCAGCCTATGTTGCCTATCAAGGCGATGGCGATGTCACCGCCCCGATAGTTTATGTGAATTACGGCATGCGGGAGGATTACGAAACGCTGGAGCGGCTTGGCGTTTCGGTGCGGGGCAAGATCGCCATCGCGCGATACGGTGCGGGATGGCGTGGCTTGAAACCGAAACTCGCGCAGGAGCACGGCGCCGTCGGCTGCATCATCTATTCCGATCCGCGCGACGATGGCTATTCCGCGGAAGACGCCTATCCCAAAGGACCCGCACGCCCGGCGAATGGCTTTCAGCGCGGCTCGGTCTCCGACGTGACACTTTATCCCGGCGATCCGCTGACCCCGGGTGTTGGGGCAACCGCCAATGCGACGCGGCTGAAGATTGCGGATGCACCGTCGATTCTGAAAATTCCGGTGCTTCCCATTTCCTATGGTGACGCAGAGCATTTCCTCGCCGCACTCGATGGCCGCGTTGTGCCGGCCGCATGGCGTGGCGCGCTTCCGATCACCTATCATGTCGGCGGCGGCAATGCGCGCGTCCACCTTGCGGTGAAATCCGAATGGGGTCTCAAGACCATCTACAATGTCGTGGCGACGATGAAGGGAAGCGAATTCCCCGATCAGTGGGTCATGCGCGGCAATCATCATGACGGCTGGGTGTTTGGCGCAGCCGATCCCTTAAGCGGACATATCGCGATGATGGGCGAAGCGAAGGCCATCGGAGCGCTTGCAAGCCAGGGATGGCGGCCCAAACGGACGCTGGTCTATCTCAGCTGGGACGCCGAGGAGCCGATGCTGCTGGGCTCCACCGAATGGGCCGAAACCCATGCGGACGAGCTGAAGCAGAAGGGGCTTGTCTACATCAATTCCGATGGCAATGGACGCGGTTTTCTCAATGTCCAGGGCAGCCATTCTCTCCAGCATCTGGTCAACGCGGTCGCCGCCGATGTGACCGATCCGGAGACGGGCGTTCCCGTTGCCGCGCGCATGCGGGCGCGGATCCAGGTTGCGGGCACTGCGCCAGGCGCAAGCGAAGATGCGCGGGAACGCGGCAAAATCGCCCTCGACCCAGCGCGCGATCTTCCTATCGGGGCGCTCGGTTCGGGTTCGGATTATTCCAGCTTCCTTCAGCATCTGGGGTTGGCCGCGCTCAATGTCGGCTATGGCGGCGAAGGCCAAGTCGGCGGTGTCTATCATTCCGCCTATGACACCTATGAATATTACAGCCGTTTCGGCGATCCCGGTTTTGTCTATGCGGGTGCGCTGGCGAAAACAGTTGGGCGAATCGTTCTGCGCCTGGCCGACGCGGATGTTCCGCTCGCGCGCTATGGCGATTTCGCCGACACGGTGTCGCGCTATCTCGACGAAGTGAAAAAACTTGCCGATACCAAGCGGGATGCCGCCGAAGCCCGGGCAAAAATGCTGGCGAGCAATGCCTATCGTCTTGCCGACGATCCGACGAAGACCGGGGCGTCGCCAGCGCCGCTGAAGAGCGTGCCGCATTTCAATTTCGCGCCGCTGGAGAATGCGGTCGATCGCTTGAAGAAGAGTGCGAAAGCCTATGATACGGCGCTTGCGGCAAACGGTGCCGCCCAGCCGGACAAGATCAAGGCGGAGCTGTTCGAGTTGACGCGACAGACCGAGGAAAGCTTGGCGCCGGAGGTCGGTCTGCCGGGCAGGACCTGGTACAAGAATCTGATCTACGCGCCTGGCCGGTTCACGGGCTATGATCCCAAGACGCTGCCCGGTGTTCGTGAAGCGGTCGAAGAAGAGCGCTGGGACGATGTCGACCGCTATGCCGCGTTCACTGCGTCAGCCTTGAACGCTTATTCCGACACGCTCGATCGCGGTGTCACGCTGATGAATCCGCCGCAAGCCTCCGCGCAGGCGAACTGAGATTATCGCGGTTACGGGTCCAGTGCTTGAACGACCGCGGAAGGATTACGGCCTATGACCGTCAGATACGCGCGCGCTGCGGCATCAGGGTCCTTGCGGCCCTGTTCCCAATCACGCAGCGTGCCAAGGGGGATA
>DATARE010000027.1:0-2502 GCA_036264295.1 Micropepsaceae bacterium
GCTGGATGGCAGGGTCAATTGCCCTGCCATGGTGAGTTAGGAATTGGCGCTAGGTAAGCGCTAATCCAGGCCCGTTACTTCGCCAATTCGAACATGATCGACGACACCCAGCCCATATTGCCGAGCTCGTCCTTCACTTCCCACATCAGCCCGTTTTTGTTGCCGGTGGGATAAAGCCTCATTCCCGTATCGATAGGGCGCACGACGGGCGATTGCGTCGAGGGACCCGAATACATAGCCGTTCCGCGCGTAGCGGTGACCATCTGCTGCGCGGCGGCAACCGGGGCTTGCCCCGGGCCCGGCAGCCCGCCGAGCTGATCAACCAATTTGGTGTAGGCATCCAGATAGGCCAGCGTGATCACCTGGCCGATTTCGGTGTTGTTGTAGCCCGAGGCTCCCGCTGCACCGAAACCGCCATAGCCGAAGACGCCTCCGCCGGCACCGAAGCCGATATCGGTTTTCTTGCTGTGACCGTCGATCGTCGCCATGATCTGCGTGGTCCGTACATTGGTAATCGCCAGCGTGACATCGGCGGTCGACGAATTGAAGCTGAGACTGCCGGCGAGGGCGCCAAGCGTGCGGTTGCCGAGCAAGCCGCCCAAGGCTGCGCCAAAATTGTTGCCGCTGGCGTTGGCGTTCTGAGAGATCACATCGGGCACGATCACGTAATCGGCCGCGACGATCTGGCCACCGCCGACATTCGCGCCCTGCTGCAAAGCGCCGCCGGAAGAAAGCGCCCGTTCGCGCTGCGCCGCCGCCAGGCCCGCACCGCGGTCGACCAGCGAGAAGCAGCCGGACTGCTGCACGAAAATCTTGATCAGCGCCTCGGGCGAGCCAAGCTTCAGCTCCGCCCACCAATTGCGTTGGGGTTCTTCAACCGCGAGATTGCCGAGGGGACGGCCACAGCGCGGAATTTCCGCCTGTTTTTGTTGCCGCTGTTCCTGGGCGGTTGCCGCCATGGCATCCGTTGCGATCAAGCCAATGGCAGCGCCGGCCAAAAGCACGCATGACAATGACATCCGAGACATGAACCCCTCCGTTCGCGCGTGAGACTACCGCGAGTGTAGCAAGTATTCTCGTTTCTGGCACGCCTGCTTTTCACAGGCACAGACGCGGAAACATCCGACGCTTAAGATTTTGTCAAAAGTTCCACCCGGCGCTAAACCAGCGCGCCGTGACAATGTTTGAACTTCTTGCCCGAGCCGCATGGACATGCGGCGTTGCGGCTCACTTTTCCCCATGTTGTCGAATCGTTTGGATCGATCGCCACGGCGGCTTCGCGTATGCGCAGGCCGCGCGTCGTCAAGGGTTGAGGACCAGCCATTTCGTCTTCGCCGGTCAGCGGATTGATGTGGTGGGCCTCCATTTTGGGAAGCTGCTGTTCCTGGACAGGTGGCGGCTCTCCCGTGCGCACCTGCACATGCATCAGCTGGCGCACGACATCGGTGCGCAGCCGAATGAGCAGATTCTCGAACAAGGTCAGAGCCTCGCTCTTATATTCATTCAACGGATCGCGTTGGCCGTAACCTCTGAGCCCCACATATTGGCGCAGATGTTCGAGCTGGATGATGTGCTCACGCCAATCATGGTCCAAGGTCTGAAGCAGGATCGCCTTTTCCAGATACCGCACGATCTCCGGCCCGAAATTCGCCGCCCGTTCCGCGGCGCGCCGGGCCACGGCATCGGCGATGCGCTCCTTCATCTCCTCGTCGGCGATACCTTCTTCCTTGGACCAATCCACGATGGAAAGCTCGAGTCCAAAAACGTCACGGACCTCTCCCTCGAGGCCCACGGCGTCCCATTGTTCGGCATAAGCGCGTTCGGGAATGTGGCGCGCGACCATCTCGCCGGTCACTTGCTCGCGCATTTCGGCGATGATCTCGTCGACTTGTTCAGCGCGCATGATGTCAAGGCGCTGTTCGAAGATGACCTTGCGCTGATCGTTCAGCACATTGTCGAATTTCAGGAGGTTCTTGCGGATTTCGAAATTGCGCGCTTCGACCTTCTGTTGCGCCTTCTCCAGCGCCTTGTTGACCCAGGGATGGGCAATGGCTTCGCCTTTTTCGAGCCCGAGCCGCTGCAGGATCGAATCCATCCGATCGGAGCCGAAGATGCGCATGAGGTCGTCTTGCAGGCTGAGGAAGAACTTGGAAGCGCCCGGATCGCCCTGGCGCCCGGACCGGCCGCGGAGCTGATTGTCGATGCGCCGGCTCTCATGGCGTTCGGTGCCCAGGATGAAGAGGCCGCCGGCCGCGATGACTTTTTGCTTGTCGACCGCGACTTCGGCGCGGATCTCCGCGATGCGGCGCGTCCGCTCGGCTTCGTCCGTGACATCGTCAAGCTCCAGCTTGATACGCATGTCGGGATTGCCGCCGAGCTGAATGTCGGTGCCGCGACCGGCCATGTTGGTGGCAACGGTGATTGCGCCGGGCACGCCTGCTTCGGCGACGATATAGGCTTCCTGTTCATGGAAGCGGGCGTTCAACACGGCAAACAGCTTTG
>DATARE010000185.1:0-2847 GCA_036264295.1 Micropepsaceae bacterium
GAGACGCATTTCCGCATCAATGCCGGCATTATCCAGCCGATCTTCACCTATGCCGATTCCATCTCGTCTGCCTCCACAACATTCCTGGAACGTCCCGATGTCGTGAACGTCGCCACCACCTCCTATGGTGGTCTTGATCCGCGGCGCGGCATCGAGTTGACATTCCAGCAAGCCGATCTCTTCCGGCCTGGCGACAATCTCGTGGTCTCCGGTGCTTTCACCGGCCAGCAGCCGGGAGCCAATCCCGCAACGCCCACGAACACCACCGACGAAGGCACGCAAGCACTCGGGCGCATCGCCTATCGTCTGTGGTCGGATGGATTTCCAACGTGCAGATCGGCGGCAGCGGCTCGGTCATCACGAACTTGACGGGCAATGCAGCTGCGGGCGGACCGCGCACGATCACGTTGCAGGACCGGCCGGAAGTGAGGGTCGACGGCAACCGCCTGGTGAGCACCGGTGCGATCAACGCCCGAGGTGGATCTATGTGGGGCCTAGAGACGGCTTCCAATTTCATGAACTTCTATCTGGCGGCCGAATATATGCATTTTGGCGTCGATCGCGACGTCAATTGCACAGGGTGCACGATTGCCGGCGGCAATCCGGGTAATCCGGAATTCTCCGGCTGGTATGTCGAAGCATCATGGCTGATCACCGGCGAAACCAAGACCTACCAGGCAATCGCCACCAACAATGAGATGGGCACATTCAACAATCCGCGCGTCATCACGCCATTCTCATGGGATGGCAGAACCTGGGGGGCGTGGGAGCTCGCCGCGCGCTACAGCGACCTCGACCTGAACTGGCATGCCGGCGCGGTCGGCACCACCTGCACGGGCATTCTTCTGGGCTGTGTTCGCGGCGGCGAGGAAAAGATTTGGACCGTCGGTGTCAACTGGTACCTCAACAACAATATCCTGATGCGCTTCAACTACCTGATCGTGGACGTGAACAAGCTGAACACGGCAGGCCAGCAGATCGGTCAGAATTTCGACGTGCTTGCCATCCGGCTGCAATATTCCAACTGAGCATCTATTCGTTCTAGGCAAAAAAGGCCCCGCTCCGGCGGGGCCTTTTCTTTAAGAGCCGTCTCAACTCAGCGGGCGAATTTGCCGATAATGCTGGCACCCACCACCCCGTGACCGGATAGAGCTGCGTAAAGCTGCTCGCGCGTCATGCCGGGCTTGAGGGCACCCGGCTCAAGATCTGTCGCCACCACGGTGAACACATAATGGTGGGGCGCGTCGCCCGCCGGCGGACACGGGCCGATATAGAGCGCGTTGTCGCGGGTACCTTTGCCGCCGATGAATTTTTTGGATTCCTTCGCGATCTCACCTTCCGCAAGCGAGGTGACGTTCGCCGGAATGCCGTAACCCACCCAATGCGACACACCCTCGCCCAACCTGCCGTCGGGATCGAACATGAAGATGGCAAAGCTCTTGGTTTTGGCCGGCGCATTGGACCAGGCAAGCGCCGGTGAGATGTTCTCGCCGCCGCACATGCGCATGGGATCGTCCGCGGCATTCTTTTTGGTGAGCATGCCCCCATCCTTAAAGGATGAGGACGTCACCATGAACGGTGCAGGCGCCGCTTTGCCGCCGCTTGCCATCGCCCCGAGCGCCGCAACGGCAACGCCAACCGTCAAGAAAAACCGGACATTTGCTGCGTTCATGATATTGGTTCCCTCTTCCCTATTCGGACCAAATTAGCATCAGGGCCTGGTTTGGAAAACCGGCTGGCGGAAACCTCGCCGCGCCTCCATGACCTCGGGCATGGCCTCGGGTGGTTAAAATGTGCTAATTAGCGGACCGGATTTGTGTCGGGCACCCCCGCCCGTAAGTCCAGACACAGGAAATTTAGGGAGAAGATCATGCGTGCAATGAGAATTCTGACTTCGGCTGTCCTTTTTTCGGTAGCCGCTTACGGTATCGCTCTCGCCGCGGACGCGATGCCGACGGGCGTGAAAATGGGCGCTGGTGGAATGCTGCAGGATGCAAAGGGGATGACCCTTTACACCTGGGACAATGACAAAGAGGCCAACAAGTCCTCCTGCAACGGCATGTGCCTGATGAACTGGCCCGCGCTGAAGGCCGATGGCGCTGCGAAGGACATGGGCGACTGGAAAGTCATCACCCGCGACGATGGCTCCAAGCAGTGGGCTTATAAGGGCAAGCCGCTCTATTATTTCGTTATGGACAGCGCCGCCGGCGACCAGAAGGGCGAAGGCCGCGGCATGGTCTGGCATATGGCCAAAATGTAGTCCTATCCAAATCGGTTGTGTCGACAGGCGCCGCGATCCGGCGCCTGTCGCATTTTCACGAAATCGTGAGCGTTGCTAGTACGCGCGCGGCAATGGTGGTGTTTTCCGATCCTTCCAACCAGTTGTCATAAAACCTTCTTCCAAATGTGACATCCGTTACGCGCAGTTTTGGCGTTATCCGATTTGCGCGCGGTAGAGGGCGGATTCCGCCCGGCGCGAAGCCATTCGACCCGAGAGGACCCCCCATGAGTCTGTTCAACAAATTCATCGCCGGAGCGATTGCTCTCGTCGCGGCAACCGGAATGACGACCGCGGTCCTTGCGGTGGACATATCCGGGGCCGGCGCGACCTTCCCTTTCCCGATCTATTCCAAATGGGCCAGCGCCTATAAGGGTGTGTCGGGAAATGGCCTGAACTACCAATCGATTGGCTCGGGCGGCGGCATCAAGCAAATCGAATCCAAGACCGTGACCTTCGGCGCCAGCGACATGCCGCTTCCCGTCCAGGAACTGAACCGTTATGGGCTGTTGCAATTCCCAAGCGTGATCGGAGGCGTGGTGCCGGTGGTGAACGTCCGCGGCGTGGCG
>DATARE010000231.1:0-3773 GCA_036264295.1 Micropepsaceae bacterium
TACTCGCATGTCAACGTAACGATCCTGTTCTTGAAGCAGGTGTGGAATCTGGATATCCCCGACATCGCCAAAATGGCGTGCTCCGGTATCATCATTGAGCAGTTACTTCGTTTTCGGACAAAGGACTACACCAACATTATATTGATAATGCGGTCTGGACTTCTCGGAAATGCGCGCGCCTATCTTGAAGCGTGGATCAAAGGTCACTTTTTGAATATCTAGAAAAAAGAGATTGCCCACCGCTTCGCATGAGCCGTCGGGTTCGCCTTCGTCGTCCCGCGCGGGGCTGGGCAACTTCGAGCATAAGCTCAGTCATGCTTACTATGGGCGGCTAGAAGCCGATCTTGTCGATTGCTTCTTTCAGCATCTTGATCGGGAATCCCCGGCCGTGCTTGTTGCCGTATTTTCGCGAAATCTTTTTCTTGCCGTCCGCCCATCCGCCGATGGCTTCGCGCAAATCTTCCGGAATGCCAGCGCGCCGCAAGCGGTTCGCCGCGCGGTGGCGGAAACTGTGCATTGGAGCTTTATCGGGATCGTTGATGCCGATATCGCGTAGGAACGCGCCGAGCCGCTTACCGGTGGAATCTTTATGGCCGGTGAACAGCGGCCCGGTGATCTTCTTGGGCAGGTGGGGCAATAGAGCTTTGGGGAACGGAACGCGCCGTCGCGACTGCGGAGTTTTTGTCCCTACCTCACAATAGCGAATGCCATCTTCGGCCTTCTCGCTGGAAATCTCAAATGCTTCGCCGCGCCGCATTCCGGTTGTCGCCAGCACGCGCAATAACAATTGGTCATTCGGTTCCAGCTTGCGCAGGTTCGCGCGAATCATTTTCATGTCGTCATCGTCAAAGGGCGAACGTTCGTCTTCATCATCGCGCTTCGGCACGCAAGCTGCAAACGGATTGATCCCCTTATGCTTGCCTTCATCAATGGCGAGATTGACCGCCGCGACCAACGGCACCATGCGACGCCGTAACGTGGCGCTTTTGGCTTCGTGGCCTTTGTCTTCAGCTTCATCTTCCATATATGAAACGATGGCGCGGCCGTCTTCGCGCGTGCATTCACGCAACGGCTTGTCCACAACAGTTCGGAAGATGCGCCAGACTTCGCGGGCTTGACGTTCGCGCGTGCCTGTAATGCCGTTGTGCTTCAGGTATGTTTCCAAAATCGCGTCGTCGGGATGGCTTTTGGCGGCGACGAACTTCGGCCGATCAGTCTCGACCCGACCCTCTCCGATCAATCCGGCCATAGCGTCGTCAAAAACTTGAAACTCGATTGCGGCGGGAAGCGGCGCGCCGCTCAAATGGATGACCGGCCCGCCGTTCGGCTTCGTGCCAGTGATCTTGCCCGCCGCGTCCGTGAAGGTGAGCACGGTATCGGCCGCCATGACGTGGCCCCCTTCCGGCAACGTGTGCAAGCCCGGCTCATAATCGTGTATCCAATCCTTGTGCACGAACGTCGTCACGCGGGCTTGCCGCCGCTGGTACAGCAACGCCTTGTGCTGTTTGATTAGATCGGCCGCCGCAATCTCTGCGGCCTTCAGGTCTGGCGTGCCGAGTGATCGCTCGATCAGCTTGCCGCCGGGCGGCTGTAGCTTGATGTAGAAGTTGCCGCCTTCCTTGCGCTGGAACAGGTAACGCACGACTGTCTCCGGAATCGGGTTTTAGTGGCACCCTTTCGAGACAGCAATTTAGAGGCATTTTTAGAGGCAAACAAGAAATCGAGAAACTATTGTTTTTATTGGGTTAATATGGCGCGCCCGAGACGATTCGAACGTCCGACCTTTGCCTTCGGAGGGCAACGCTCTATCCAGCTGAGCTACGGGCGCGTGCGGCTCTTTCAATAGACGAAACGGCCGCGCCCGGCAACGGCGGAAAAGCCTTTGTTTTTGCTACGGATGTGGCGTGAAGCTCCTGCGGCAAAGGTCGGACGTTCGAATCGAGGCACCGCTTCCGGCCGTCTCGTCGGCAGCGGCTAGCCGATATCCGAACTGATGGACATTGCTCTACACCCGGCTGGTGGCGCAAGCAGCCGCACCTCGTTTTGGTCAGGCTTGTCTAAAGCATCGAACGGACGCCACGCGTCTTCGCGCGCGTGCGCGAGGTGCGATCCTTGAGTTCGACCCACATGGGGGCGTGGTCGCTTGCATTTGGCTCGCCGCGAACATTGCGCGCAACCCCTGCCTTCTTCAGGCGCGGCGCCAGATCGGGGCTGAGAAGAATGTGGTCGAGGCGAAGACCGGAATTCCGCGCCCAGCGGCTTCGCATGTAATGCCAAAAAGTGTAGACGCGTTCCGTCGGGTGCACTTCGCGCAAGGCGTCGGTCCAGCCTTGCGCAACAAGCTCGGTATAAGCGGCGCGGCTTGCCGGCTGCACCAGCGCGTCGTCATCCCATGAGGTGGTCGGGTAGATGTCGATCTCGGTTGGCGCCACGTTGTAGTCGCCGGCAAGCACGGCGGGAACTTTAGCCCGGAGAAGTTTGCGTCCATGTGCCTGCAGGCGCTTGAACCAGGCGAGCTTGTAGTCGAATTTTGGGCCGGGCTGCGGATTGCCGTTCGGGAGATAGAGACATCCGATCAGGATCCCGTTGACCGCCGCCTCGATATACCGGCTTTGGCTGTCAGCGGGATCACCTGGAAGAGAAGTCAACGTGAGTTGCGGTTCACCGAGGCGCGACAGGATGGCGACGCCGTTCCAAGTCTTCTGACCGCGCCACACGGCGGAGTACCCTGCCCGCTCGATCGCCGCGGCCGGAAACCCCGCATCCGCGCACTTGAGCTCTTGCAGACAAACAATGTCCGGCTTGTCTTCCTTTAGCCATGCCAGGAGGTTGGGTAGGCGCCGGTTGACATTGTTGATGTTGAAGGTGGCGATCTTCACGCCGCCTCCCCAAGCGCGGCGCGTAAGGCCGCCGTTGAATTGACGTGAGGATTGCACAACCCCGCATGCCGCTCCTTCGCCGCTCCGAAGGCTTTTGTCCGGTAGCGGACGTTACGATCCTCGCTGTGATGGATGCGAGTTCGATTTTGCGGCCGGCGCTTGCTGAGATCATCCGCCATCGATCCGTCCTCAATATCCCTGCAACAACACGAGGGGTCGGGCTGAGGTTCCTGCAATTCGGCCTCGGAGAGATCCTGGTTTGCAGGGCCTGCTTCATAACGGCGCATGAGCAATCCGATCTTCTCATCAAGGAACGAACACTCTGAAGGGGAGTTAGGGCAGCAATTGAAACCGGAGGACCTATCATGGCCAAGACCAAGCTGCTCGACGAATTGTTTCACGACACGCTGAAGGACATCTACTTCGCGGAAAAGAAGATCCTCACGACCTTGCCGAAAATGGAGAAGGCGGCGCAGTCGCCCGACCTGAAGAAGGCTTTCGCGAAACATCAGAAGGAAACCGAAGGGCAGATCAAACGCCTCGAACAGGTGTTCAAGGAAATCGACAAGAAGCCGGTCGGCAAGACTTGCGCCGCCATCGTCGGCATTACCGATGAAGGCGCGGAAATCATGGAAGAATACGAGGGCTCGCCAGCGCTCGACGCCGGGCTGCTCGCGGCAGCCCAGGCGGTCGAGCACTATGAAATCTCCCGTTACGGCACCATGAGGACGTGGGCCGAAGAACTGGGACTTTCGTCAGCGGTGGAACTGCTCCAGGAAACGCTGGATGAGGAAAAGGCGACGGATGAAGCGTTGACCGAACTGGCGGAAACGGCGGTGAACGGTGCGGCCGAAGAGCAGGAAGCTGCCGAGTAAGCGCACTATCGAAGAGCCC
>DATARE010000244.1:0-5459 GCA_036264295.1 Micropepsaceae bacterium
ATCAGGCAGCCTTGAGCCGCCCAGAAATTCTGCAGCGTCAGGATAAGGCCCTGAAACGTGTCGGTCGTAGGGGGGCTTGCGGACAAGGGAGGCTCGGAAAGAGGACGCGCGGACATAGCCGTGCCCTGAAGGTGGGGTCAAGCGCGGCTTTGCCCCGCCCCGCGCCGGTTGCGCAAATAGATCAGTTCGCCCGCGACCGCGGTCACCAGGATCAGCGCATTGGTGACCACGAACACCCAGCTCCCGAGCAGCCAGGAATAGACGACAAACCCAACCGATGCGGCGCATTGACCGACGAACAGCCAGCGCGAAACCCCTTTGGAGGTGCGGTCGCGCCATTGGGTGTAGACCTGCCGGGCGAGGGTCGCGAGAAGAATGGCGGCCGCCGCCCAGCCGATCAGATCGGTTGCAATGTTCAAATGAGCCTCAACGCACACCCGCCACGTAGAACGGCTTCGGCGGCTTCCGTGTTCCGCCCATCCGGTTCATGGAGGATCAGGCCTGCCGCGACACGGAAGGGCGCGCCGCTACCCTTGACCATGTGGACGATGACCCGTTTGGCGGGCTGGCCGTAACGAGGGAACAACGGAAACAGCACCGCGCCGGTATTGACGGACAACATCTCCTGCGCCCGCTCTGCACCCATGATTGCCGTTACAGTGCCTCCGGGTTTGGCTTGGGCCAGCGCCGCACGCATCCATTGCGAAAGCGCATTCTCGCTGTCGCGCATGGCACGGGCACGCGCCGGGTTGGGCGATGGCTGACCCGTTGGCGGGTAAAACGGCGGATTGAGGAAGACGTGATCGTGCAGCTCGGCGCCCGGCGGGTTGGTTGCGTCGCCGCTTTCGAAGCGCACGCGGGATGCCATCCCGTTGCGGGCGGCATTCGCATTGGCCAATGCCACCAGCGCCGTATCGATTTCGATGCCCAGCAGCTCGATGTCCGGAACGCGCGCAGCCAGACACAGGCTCGCCACGCCCGCGCCCGCTCCCAATTCCAGCACGCGCGATCCCGCTTCGGCGGCCACGGCGGCGGCAAGCAGCACGCTGTCGTGGCCGGCGCGGAACCCTTTTTTCGGCTGCGCGATCTGAAGACGCCCGCCCAGAAAACCATCGAGCGTGAAGTCTTGCGGCCTCACGTCCCGTCGGATTCCGGAACAGAGTCAGGCGGTTCGGCTTCGGCCAAAATGCGCTTGGCGTGTGCCAGATCGTCGTCGGCCACCATCAGCCGGCGCGGCAGGACACCCAGGCTGCCCTCCATCACGCTCATGTGAGAGTCGAAGATCAACACATGCACGCCCGCCTCCTTCAACACCGCTTCGGCGAAGGACAGGTAGACGAAGTTGTTGGTGCGCAAGAGCTCTTTCATGCTGTCCTTGGGCGAACCTGATATTTGCACTACAACGGGGAGGGTTCCTTGACCCCAGCATGCCGCTTTACCTAAAAGGCGGTGACAAAAATAGGCGGCAAACCGCTATGAACACGAATATGCGGGAAACCGCCCCTTTGCCATCCAGTGTAAACCCCGTCGAGCGCCTGGCGGCTTTGACCGGCGCCGATTTGGCCGGGGTTGACCAAGTCATCCATTCCCGGATGGGAAGCGAAGTGGCTCTGATCCCGCAAGTGGGGCAGCATCTGGTCGATTCCGGCGGCAAGCGCTTGCGGCCCATCATAACTTTGGCGGCGGCCCGCCAATATGGCTATTCCGGCGACGCGCATGTGAAGCTCGCCGCTGCGGTGGAATTCATCCACACTGCAACGCTTCTCCACGACGATGTGGTTGACGAGAGCGCGCTTCGCCGCGGGCTTCCCGCCGCCAATGTGCTGTGGGGCAACAAGCCGAGCATCCTGGTGGGCGATTTTCTCTTCAGCCGGGCTTTCCAGCTGATGGTGGAAATCGGCTCGCCGGCGGTGCTCAACGTGCTGGCCAACGCCTCCGCCGTCATCGCCGAAGGCGAGGTGATGCAGCTCAGGTCGTCGAAGAATCTCGCCATTACCGAAGGCGATTATCTCAAGGTGATCACGGCCAAGACCGCTGCGCTGTTCGCCGCTGCGGGCGAAGCCGGCGCCATGGTGGCCGGCGCGGCGCCCGCCCATTATGAAGCGTTGCGCGATTATGGACGCAATCTCGGCATCGCCTTCCAGCTCGTCGATGATGCGCTCGATTATTCCGGCCGCCAGGCGGTGATGGGCAAATCGGTGGGCGATGATTTCCGCGAATCCAAGGTGACGCTGCCGGTCATTCTGAGCTTGCAGCGCGCCAGCGAAGACGAGCGCCGCTTCTGGCGCAAGACCATCGAAGTGGGCGTGCAGGAGGAAGGCGATCTATCGCGCGCCATCGAATTCCTCGAACGCGGGCATGCGCTGGCCGAAACGATCGAGCGCGCACGGCTCTATGCCCGCGCCGCACGGGAAGCCTTGTCGGTTTGTCCGGAAAGCGAGATCAAATCAGCCCTCGCCGATATCGCCGATTTCGTGGTCGAACGGGCGTATTAAACACGCGAATAGCCAATAGCGAGCGGCGAATGGGAGTGCTATTCCATTCGCTATTTGCTATTCGCCACTTGCGTCGCCCCCACTTCGGGCGAAGCAAGCCGGGTTGCGCGAACCCACCAATCCCGATGATCCTGTGCGATGCGTTCGGCGGCGCCCAACGCGAATTGCTCCTGTTCGAACAATCCGAAACAGGTGGCGCCACTTCCCGACATCTGCGCCAGAACGCAGCCCGGCTCACGGTCGAGCGCCGAGAGCACATCCTCGATGAGCGGCGCAAACCGGCAGGCCGGCGCCTCCAGATCGTTCGCAGCATCGGCGAGATAGGCGACAAGGTCCCACACCGTCTCCAGCCGTCCGGGCGGACGCATCGCCGCCACACCAGTCCGCGCGTTGAGATCGGCAAATATCGGACCCGTCGGTACCAGCACGCCCGGGTTGACGAGAATGATCGGAAAATTCGGCAGGGGCGGGACATCCTTGACGAATTCGCCGCGGCCTTCCATCCAGCATGTCCGCGACAGCAGACATGCCGGCACATCGGAGCCGAGCGTCGTCGCGAGTTGGAGAAGCTCGCTCTCCGCCAAGCCGAGCTTCCAGAATGCGTTTAGCCCCCGCAGCGCAGCCGCGGCGTCGGCCGAGCCGCCGCCCAATCCGGCAGCAACGGGAATGTTCTTTTCCAGCCGGATCGCCGCACCCAAGGATATACCGGTTCCGGGTCGTGCGGCGGCTTTCAGAGCGCGCGCAGCTTTGAGGACGAGATTGTCCTCACCGCGCAAGAGCCGGTTGGCGAATGGGCCAACGATGTCCAAGCGCACATCGTCGGCGGGTGCAAACGTCAGGCGGTCGCCGGTTTCGGCAAAGGCGACCAGGCTTTCCAGCGCGTGATAGCCGTCGTCGCGCTTCTCGCCGACATGCAGGAACAGATTGATCTTCGCCGGAGCGAAGACGCTAACCCGCGCAGTCACGAGCCGGAAGCGGACACCGGATCCAGCCCGAATTGAAGCTTGCGCTCGATGACGGGCTTCTGCTTGGCGTCTGGATTCAGCTGCAGCGCATGTTGCCATTGGAAGCGGGCATCGATTTTGCGCCCCACCCGCCAATAGGCATCGCCCAGATGATCGTTCACATCGGAAGCGCCCGGCGCGAGCTGGACCGCTTCCTCAAGCGCGCGCGCCGCATCCGGATAGCGGCCGAGACGGTAATAAGCCCAGCCGACAGAATCCGCGATCATGCCGTCGAGCGGACGCAGCGCCCGCGCCTTTTCCAGCATGGACACAGCCTCGTCGAGGTTCTGACCTTTGTCGACAAAGGTGTAGCCGAGATAGTTCAGCACATCGGCGCGGTCGGGATTGAGCTTCAATGCGGCGCGAAAATCCTTTTCCGCAGCATCCCAGCGGTTCGAGCGTTCCAGCGACACGCCGCGGGCGTAATAGAGCCCTATCAACCGGCGATCGCCCGACCTTATTCCGGCAATCGCTTTGTCATAGGCTGTCGTGGCCTCGGTATATTGGTCCGCGCTGCGCAACAAATCGCCGAGCGCCGTCCAAACATCGGATTCCTTGGGCTGCAATGCAGCGAGCGCTTTCATCTTGGAAATGCCGGCATTCACCTGGCCTAGCCGCCCGTCATTGATAGCCGCCTGAACTTGCGTCATCCCGTAATAGGGCGAAGCGGGCGGGATCTTCGCATACAGGCTGTTGGCCATATCGAATTTCTGCATCGCCTCGTAGCGGTTCGAGAGAAGCACCTTGGCGAGATCGAAATCCGGACGCAGGTACAGCGTCAGATTGAGATAGAGGATTGCAACATCGGCGCTGCGCTGATCGTTCAGCGAAGCAGCGATGCCGAACAAGGCTTCGGACACACCCTCCGCCGGCGTCGAAACGAGCGGTTGCCCGGTCTTCTTCGCCGCGATGTCCTTCAGCGCCAATTCCGCCACCGGATTGCCCGGGTTGTCCTTCAGCATGCGCTCATAGAGCGCCTTTGCTTCGTCGGCACGGCCATGGCGTTGCAGGAATCGCCCATACGCATCTGCGGCGCGGGGCCCGGTGCCCATCACGGTGACGGCCTGCTTGTAGCTGTCGTCGGCATCCTTATCCCGGCCGGCATAATCCAGAATCAGCGCGCGATGCATCAGCCGCAAACCATCCACCCCGCGCTGGGTCGAAAGCGCGTCCAGCTGGCTGATGGCGCCATCGAAATCGCGCATACCGGCCCGCGCCCAGGCGGAAATCACATGATTGGTCAGCGTGGCAAACAGGCCATTGGCCGGCTGATCGACATCCTTGATCACGGCGGCATAGTCTTTTTTCGTGAGCGCGCCCATTTCGCGAACCAGGTGCGCCGGGCGGTTCTCGGAATCCTGCGCCAATACGCGTTCGGACAAAGTGATCGCCTGATCGATATCGCCGGCTTCCGCGGCAAACAGAAAGGTGCGCTCCAACAGATCGGTGTTACCGGGATCGTCTTTAAGCGTATGGGCGTAAAAACCCGTGGCCGCTTTGACGTCTCCCTGAGCGGCAGCAAAATTTGCCGCGAGATAGGTCCCGGCGAGGGAGTTCTGCGTATTGTCTTTCGATGGCGCGGTGCTCGATGTCATTATCGAGCCGGTGGTGCTGCACGCGCCAAGCGACAGAGCAGTCAAGCCAACGGCCAGAGCGGAAATTTTCCTGAACTGCACGGAGTTTGCCCTTCCTCTGAATTTCTCGAACCATAGCCGCATTTGTGCGGTCCGTCACATCCCGTCACATGGTGCCATACGCTGGGCCATCGCCACCTTCGGGCGGGACCCAGTTGATGTTCTGCGCCGGGTCTTTGATGTCGCAGGTTTTGCAATGCACGCAATTGGCCGCATTGATTACAAAGCGCGGGGCTGCTTCGCCGCTTCTCACAATTTCGAACACCCCTGCCGGGCAATAGAGGCGGGCGGGCTCGCCGTAGCGCGGCAGGTTCTCGGCGATCGGG
>DATARE010000256.1:0-10373 GCA_036264295.1 Micropepsaceae bacterium
CATCCATTCCGTCACGCCCAGCTTGGCGCTCCATTCGCGCGCGAACGCCTCCCGGCGTTCGGCATTCGGGCTGAAGCAATGGATGATCTCGATATTGCGCACCGCGCACGCCGCCATCGCTTGCGCCCCGGCCTGCCAGCCCGAGCCCAGAAGGCCGATTCGGCGCGCGTTTTCCCGCGCCAGATATTTGATGCCGAGCCCATTGGCTGCACCCACGCGCATGCGCTGCATGACGCCATCGGGAAAAATCGCCAGCGGCTCGCCGGTTTCGGTGGAGAACAACAACACCAATCCGACATAGCGGCCATTGGGGGCCGACGGCACTTTCACCCGCCTTTCATTATCGCCTTCGCTTGGCCAGGTGACGATGTCCGAATTGATGCGGACCGCGCCGACGCCGAGCTTTGGCACGATCCCGTCCATGGATTTGAGGCTGTAGAGCGCATCGGGCCGGGTGGTCGGCGCGAAACTGTCGGACCGCGTGCGGGAGACGCCACGCCCATGCGCAAGTTCCCAATAGGCATCCTCCAGCACATCGATGCATTCCTTCATCGGCAGAAGCACCTCGATGTCGGGATTGGAAAGAATCAGTGTCATCGGCAATTCCACAAAAGGATGCGTACGGACGAATCATAAAGGCCCGTTTCGCGATCTGCTATAGGCGCGTATGTTTGGAGAGGATAAACATCAGTTGGGCACCGGTTCGGTCTGCGGCTTGTCCTTGTCGGTGATGTTCAGCTCGATGGAGCGGGCCGGCCGATTGGTCAGATTCTGGTTCCGATGAACCGTGCCTCGCGGGACATAGATATAATCGCCCGCCTTCAGCACGCGCGGCGTCTGGCCTTTGACGGTGTAGGTGACTTCGCCTTCCTGCACCGCCCACCATTGATCGCCGGGATGACGATGAAACTGGTTGCCCGCGCCGGGCGGAATGACCACCGATTGCAGCCGTACCTGGCGCGTCGGGTCTTTTTCCAGCGGCATTTCGAAATAGGGCTTGGGCTGAAACCCCGATCCCGGCGGTTCCGATGCAGCGGCTCCGGCATACGAAATTCCGATGACCATGCCGCCCGCCGCAAGGCCCGCCGCAAAAACCGCTGCAAACATCCGCCTGTCCATTGTTTCCTCCGATTTTCGTGTCATCTCGCACCGAAACTGTCCGGAAAACTTACACCCCCGCCCGGCAACACACGCTAAAGCATTGATTATAAAAAGCCTGCAATCTAGGCGCAATTCTTGCTTAACAAAACTTTAGAAGGGGCAAAGCCAAAGGAGGGACCGATGAACGGTTACCGAGCCTGGATATTTGCGCTTTTCGCTCTGCCCGCCGGCATCACGGCGGCCCACGCAACAAGTTTCAACGCCACAAATCTGATCACGGACGACCCGTCCGTGAATTTTGCACCGCTTACCGACCCGAACCTGGTCAATGCCTGGGGCATTGCCGGCACCGGGACTTCGCCCTTCTGGGTAGGCGATAATGGAACCGGCCTGTCTACGCTTTACGCAGTGGATCCCATCACGGGCGCGGTCACGAAAAACGTGCGCGAAGTCACCATTCCCGGCGATGGAAGCGTTACTGGCGTGACCACAGGCGCCGCAGGCTCGTTTAACGGCGATACGTTTCTCTTCGTCAGCGAAGACGGCACGGTGTCGGGCTGGCGAAACACCCTTGGGACCAACAACGCCGAGGTTTTGGCGCTAGGTTCGTCCGCCAATGTCTATAAGGGAACCGCATTTGCGACGGTTGGGGGAAATGGGTACCTGTACTCCGCCAATTTCAGCACCGGCGCGATTGACGTTCTCAAAGGGTCGGCCGCGGCGCCAAACCTGGCGGGCAATTTCACCGATCCCGGTTTGCCGGCCGGCTTTGCCCCGTTCAACGTCAAAGTGCTGAACGGCCATATCTTTGTGACCTATGCCATGCAATCCAGCCCGTTCACCGGCGACGAGCAAGCCGGCGCGGGCTTGGGCTTCGTCGACGAATTCGATTTGCAAGGCAATTTTATCGGCCGCGTTGCCTCGCAAGGCACGCTGAATGCGCCTTGGGGACTCGCCATTGCGCCTACCGCCTTCGGGGAATTTGCCGGCGATCTGCTGGTCGGGAATTTCGGCGACGGCACGATCAACGCCTTCGATCTGGCGACCATGGCCTTCGAAGGCCAGCTCTTGGGGCCTGGCGGTTCTCCCCTGGTCATCGACGGATTGTGGTCGCTTGTTGTCGGCAGCGGCGCCGGCAGTGAAGGCAGCAATCAGCGCATCTATTTCACCGCGGGGCCACAGGATGAATCGCACGGCCTGTTTGGCGTGATCTCGGCGGTGCCCGAACCGTCCAGCATCGCCATGTTCGGATTCATGCTGGTGTTCTTTGGATTTATGCGGCGCCAAACGCAGCTGCCGCGCCGCGCGAACTAACAGGATTGGCTTGATGCAAGTCCGCGTGGCGGCTCATCCGCTCGCGGACTTGCTTTTTTTCCAGCTTCCTAAAGGGCGATCTCTTCGTATTGAGTCATGTCATGCCCGGCTGAGCCGGCAACGCCGGCGAAGGGAAGTCCACCCAATCGGCGAAGCAGCGCTTTGCTTTGGGCGAAATGGATTTCCTTCCCTTCGTGCCGCTTGCGCGACACGAAGCCGGGAATGACACTCGCGTTCTAATCAATTCGCCATATAGGTCTTGCTGAAGCCGTTGCGGGCATTGGTGATGGTGAACTTGCCGTCCTTGCCGACGACCGCGCTGATGCCATAGCCCTGGTCCGCAGCCCCTTCGTCGAGATTGGCGATCATGTCGGGCGCAGTGTTGTGGGCCGGATCCTTGTCGATCATCGACAGATGTTCCTGCCACACGCCTTCGATGCCCGGATTCTTCGCGAGCCTGAGATAGGAATTCGCCTCATAGGGCGTGTAGTTCACATTCAAGGGCTTGGCGTCCTTGACCGTTTGGCCCAGCCCCTTGCGCGGCCCGTTGTTCAACACGATCACTTGGGGCTTGACGGCCCCCAGCAGCGCCGGATTTCCGGAATCGTCCAGACCGCCATGGCGGTTGATCGTGTAGAGATTGATGTGGCCGAGCTTGTTCACCGGGCAGGCCATTTCCATCTCACGCGTCCAATCGAGATCGCCCAGGCTGGCGAATTTGAAATTGTTGTAGGTGACGGCGAGACCGACCATGCGGATGTTCTCGGGCGCGGCTGGCGCCATCTGCGGCGCGGACGCGCAAAGCGGATTGGGCCCCCCACCATTGATGGGATTGGCGATCACCGGCCCTTCCGAAACGACGACGCGAAACTGGATGGCGCCGACGCCAATCATGTCGCCGGCTTTCAACATTTTACGATTGGCGCCCGCGAGCGCGACATAGGCGTCGTGCCTGGCCTTGTCCGCCGCTTCGACGCCATCGCCATGATCGTAGAATTTGCCCAACGGAATCATCTTGGACAGCGCATCCAGCCCGCCGACATGATCGCCATGCCAATGGCTGATCACGACATGATCGATTTTGGTCAGCCCCGCCTTCTGCGCGGTTGCGAAGATGCGTTTGGCGTCGCGGTCGCCATTGCCGGGATTGCCGGTATCGAACAGCAGCGATTCACCGGTGGGCGCCACGAACAATGTCGAGGCGCCGCCCTCCACGTCGATCCAATAGATTCTCAGATCGCCGGTTTGGGCGGCGGCCCACGCGGACGAACGGTCTGCCAGCGGGACCGCGCTCGAAGCCGTCAACGCCAGGGCGGCAACAGCACAGGCTGTAAGCAAGCGCTTCATGGCAATCTCTCCTTTGTCTGACGCAATTATTTCAAGGTCTCATAGACTTGGCGCACGACGCGTTCGCTCGCCATATCGTCCTGTTTGATCCGCGCCTGAATATCGGCAAGCGGCTTGGCGGCAACCGCCTGATCCTCGGTTTTGCCATCGGCTTTCAATTTTGCGACGCGGCCGCGGATATCCACCAGCATGTCGTGATAGGCCTGGAAATCGGCCTTGGTGGAGAGCGGCCCGTGTCCCGGCACGATCTTGGTGGTCGCGTTCGCCGTGTCGAGGAATTCCTGAGATGCGGCGATCAACCCGTCGATGGTGCCGCCCCCGCGCACATCCATATTGGGATAACGGTTTGGGCCGCCGGTATCGCCGACCGCCAGCACATTGGCATCGGTGAAATAGACGAAGGAATCGCCATCCGTGTGCGCGTTGGCGATATGGACCACGCGCGCGGCCGGTCCCGCGACCGCCACCGTCATGCTGTCGGAATAGACCGAAGTCGGCAACGCTTCTTTGGGCGCCGCCGCAGGCGTCTGTCCATTGGCCCCCGGCGAGGGATTGGCCAGCCGGTTCTTGACGTTGCGATGCGCGACGATGATGACGCCTTCCTTGCCGAAGGCCGCGTTGCCGCCGGTGTGATCGCCGTGATAATGCGTGTTGATGAGATATTCGACCGGCTGGTTGGTGATCTTGGCAATCGCCGCCTTCAGCTTGTCGTGCATCGGCGCGAATTCGGAATCGACCATGATGACGCCATTGCTACCGACCGCGACGGTCACATTGCCCCCTGCGCCTTCCAGCATATAGACGCCGTGACCGAGATCGGTCGTCTTGACCTCCACCTTCGAAAAATCCTGTTGCTGCGCGGCATTGGCGAAACTTCCCGCGAACAGCGCAAGCGCCGCAGCGGCAGCAGTGAAAGCCATGGTTCTCATCGTCTCTCCCTTTCGTTCAAACGGCCGCTTGCGGCCCGTTGCCAAATTCCTCTTTCAGAAGACCGAGCCGCGCGAAAACCGGCGCGTCGGACATCACGAAAAATCGCGCCCGTTCGGACCGCGCGCTGTGCGTGATCCAATTGCCTTGCGGCATGGTGAACACATCTTTCGGCGACCACGAAAAGCTTTCACTCCCAACGGTCGCCATGCCATGACCTTCCACCGCCACGCAGATCGCATTGCTCGTCGTGCGATAGGGGCGCGTGGCGACGCCGGGATCGAGCTGCACGAGCGCGTGCTCCATCAGCCCCATTGCCGCCCCGCCCGTCGCGGGGTTGACGTAGCGCACGCGGCGCGATCCGTCCTTGCCAAGCGGCGCGGCATCGAGTGCCGCCGATGCCGCTGCATAGGTGTAGCGGAAAACCGGCGAGTGCAACGCGCCACCGACATCGCCATCGGGCAGGATGTTGGGCACCTGGAACGCCGCATCGGGTAGGGCCGGGATCAGTTCCTTCGGCGGGCCGGGTTCGAATTCCGCGGTGCCGAGATAACGATGCAGCGGGCTGTTCAAGCCGTCGAGCCAGATGATGGGCTTGGTTCCGCGATGCACATGCTCGTGCCAGCACATTCCCGGCGTCAGCACCAGATCGCCTTCGGCCATGGGGCATTCCTTGCCGTTGACGATGGTGACCGCGCCCTCGCCCTCCAGCACGAACCGGATGGCATCCATGGTGTGGCGGTGCGGGCGCGCCGTCTCCCCCGGCAGCAGAATCTGCAGGCCGGCGTTCAGGCCCTTGGTCGTGGTCGCGCGCTGCGCCGCGTTGAGGCTGGGATCGGTCAGCATCAGCACGCGCCGCTCCACATCGCGCGGCGACACCAGCTCGATGGCCGCATCGATCAACGGCCGCAGCGTACTCCATGGCCAGAACAATGCCTGCGGTGCCGCGGCGCGCTCGCGAAACGCGACAGCACTTTCCCACAGCGGCGACAGCTTCGCCT
Source organism: Micropepsaceae bacterium (assembly GCA_036264295.1). Classification (GTDB taxonomy): domain Bacteria; phylum Pseudomonadota; class Alphaproteobacteria; order Micropepsales; family Micropepsaceae; genus CAIYRG01. The sequence continues at coordinate 5,691 of DATARE010000256.1, forward strand.
CGGACCAGGCGCGTTTGGCCGCTTCATAGGCGTCAGGGGTTTCGTGTGTGGGCATTATTTGTGGAGGATCAGCTTCTGCACCCGCCAATTGGCGGTTTCCGCGGCATAGATTTCGGTTTCCGACGGGCAGGCCAAAGCGTGCGCGCCGGAGAATTGTTTCAGATTGCGGCCCGATTTGCCGATCACGCCCAGAACCTTGCCGTCGAGCGACACTTTGAAGATGCGCCCCGGAAAGGTGGATTCGCCCACGAACATCACCTGGTTCTGCCCCGGCGTGATGCAGATCGAATTGGGCGCACCGATTACCTCCTTCAGCCGCTCTCCCGTCGGCGTTGGGCCGTACACTGCGCGGCTCGCCGGATCGGGCGGAATATCGATGGAGAACATGCGCAGGAATTTGCCATCGGTGTCGAACACCTGGATGCGATGGTTGGAGCGGTCGCCGACATAGACATTGTCGTTGCGGTCGATGGCGATGGCATGGGGCAACACGAACTGGCCCGGGCCGGTGCCTTTCGTGCCCCAGGATTTCATCCAATTGCCGTCCTTGTCGTATTTGGCGACGCGCGAATTGATGTAGCCGTCGCTGATATAGATGTTGCCCTTGGAATCCCAGGCAACATCCGTAGGCTGACGAAACATGCCGTCGATGGGCGGCAGCGGCGGGTTCACATGCTCCCACGGCTTGGTGTCTTCGTCCGCCGATTCCTTGCGCCGGCCGAACACCCATTGCACACGCCCTTCCGGATTGAACTTGACGATCATGTCCGAGCCCTTGTCGATGGCCCAGATATTGTCGTCCTTGTCGATGCGCACGGAATGGGCAAAGGACCAGGCGTAAAGGCCCTTGCCGACCTCGCCGACAAAATTGCCCTTCTCGTCGAATTCCAGAAGCTGTGCGGCGGTCGGCGCATAGGCGGGGCCGCCGGCGCTGTTGGAGCGCGTGAACACGAAGACATGGCCTTTGGAATTCACCGCGACGCCGGGCACTTCGCCGAAATTCATGCCCTTCGGCAGATTGGGATAGTTCGGCACGGAGTCGAAGGCGATTTCGGGCGCCTTCTGTGCGAAGCAGGGCCCGGCGGCCAGCATCAGACAGGCGATCAGAATTTTTCGCATCGAACCCTCCCTTGGGGCGGCGCCGTATCGGTTCACCGCGCAGGCTTTATCGCCTCGGCGGCGATTTTCACGATCTCCGGCGGATAGGTGTAAACGTCCCGGATCGTTTGCTCAACGTGGGCGCCCGATTGCGGCCGCACTTCGAGGGCGAGCCGCTTCATCTCGGCGAGGAATTCGGAATCGGCCATGGTGGCGTCGAACGCTTTGCGCAAGGCCTCGGCCCGCTCCGGCGGCAGACCGGGCGGCGCCGCAAAGGGGCGCGCGATGGTCAGCCGCGAGAAGATCAGCTTCAGCGCCGCCTTCTGCTTCGGATCGGCGGTCAGATCGCCCGCCAGCGGCACGCCGGGCAACCCCAGGCTGCCTTCTACACCGAGTTGAAGCACCACCCGGATTTCCCTGGCATCGTAAAGCGCCTTGTCGCGGCTCATCAGGCTCGACCAGGACCAGCCGCACAGCCCGTCGATCTCGCCACGCTGGATAGACAGCACCATTTCGGCGCGCCCCGGATAACCCGACACCACGCGCAAGGGGAGATGGAACATGGATTTCAGAACATTGCCGTAGATTTCATCATCGGCTGTGGCCCCCGCTCCGCCCAGCTTGAACGGTTTGGTCTTCATGTCTTGCCAATTTGTAATCCCGGACCGGCGCGAGAAGCCGCAGACGCTGGGTTCGTCCGTGACACTCCCGATCCAGGTGAATTTGGTGGCGTCGAAGCGCACGCCCTCGCTGCGGCCCAAGAGCCGCTCCATTGGCAGGCCGCGGTCGAAAATGCCCAGCACGGTGCCGTCCTTCGGCGCAACATTGTAGAGATAATTGGCCGCCTTCAGCGAGCCCGCGCCCGGCATGTTCTGGATCACCACCGCGGGCGCGCCGGGGATATGCTTGCCGATATGGCGCGCCAGCGTGCGGGCATAAAGATCGTAGCCGCCGCCTGCGGTGAAGCCGACCACCACCTGCACGGTTCTGCCGTGATAGAAATCCGCCACCGCGGCCGAAGCCGGCGGCGCGAAAAATCCCACCACCAGCGATGCGGACATAGCGCGCAAGAACCGGCGGAAACCGCCCATGAACCATCCTTCCAATGCGGCACCGCGAAATTCGCAAAGAAATTTGCGGATAAGCGGAATCATTCCGCAAACTGTTTGTTTACCGAGACCTCCAAAACGCCCCGGCAGTGTTTGCCGGGCAGCGTTTGTTAACGGCCGGACGCTATCATCTCCGCCATGGAGAAGGCCGCCTCGCGTGCCCAAAACGTCTCCCTGGGTGGAATGGTGCAGGATCATACATTGACTCGAAACGGAAACACCGGGGAGCGCAAGCCTCCCCTCATGGGTTTCTTGTCCATCAGGGTTCTGCTTCAGGCGATTACCGGGGTGATGACCGCCGCACTGATGGCCGCTTTCGCGGTCTACGCCCTCGATGCGCGGTACGTTCAGGAACAGGCACAGCGAGTGCCGGTCATTCTGGACATTTCAAGCGATCTTTACACGGCGATCCAGAATTTTCGCAACGAGCGCGGCACGCTCTACACCGCGCTTTTGACTCCCGGCAACATTTCGCCGGAGACGCAAAAGCGGATTGCGGCGGCGCGCAGCCAATCGGAACATGCCCTCGATAACGCGCTCATGCGCCTGGCGCATGTCGGTCTCAAAGGCGTAGCGCCCGAGATCGATGCAATCCGCGAGCAGCGCACCGGTTTTGAGAATCTTCGTCTCGAAGTCGAGGCCGCCTTGCAGCAACCGCTAAGCCAGCGCGACAGCGTGCGGCTGAAATGGGTCGACGCCTACAACAATCTGTTCGAGGCGCTCGATCGAGTCGCGACCCGAGTCGAAAGCGAACTCACGCAAAGCGATCCCTTCGTCGCCAACATGATCCGCGTCAAGCAGTCGGCGTGGATGGTCCGCGAGGACATGGGCCGCGATCGCTTTCGCCTCGGCGAGGCCATCGCGAGCGCCAAACCGCTTTCCGTCGAACAGCGCGAGATATTTGCGACGCTGATCGGGCGCATCGACGGAGCCTGGAAACTCATCGACGATCAGGCTGGACTTGCCGAAACGCCGCCCGCGCTGCGACTGGCCCTGCAAACAGCGGACAAGCTTTACTTCAACGATCTGCGCCGGACGCGCGATGAGATCATGCGGGACCTCAATGCGGGCAAGACCCCCACAATTTCGGCGCATGACTGGATGATTCTGGCGGTACCAGCCCAGGATCACGTCTTCAAGGTCGGGAATATCGCGCTTGGCGCGGCCCGCGACCATGGCGTGGAACGCGTCACTGCCGCGGAGCACCGTTTCTATCTGGCGATTTTCCTGATGCTCCTGTTTGGTGCCTTGGGCGCGCTGACATCCTGGTATGTGTTCAAGAATGTGATCCGGCCGATCGGCAGAATCACCGGCTGCATGCGTTCGCTCGCCGACGACGGCGACCTCGATTGCGAGATTCCCTATGAGCACCGCACCGACGAGATCGGTCTTCTCGCCCATGGGCTTCGCGTGTTCCGCGACAATGCCATCGAAAAGCAGCGCTTGCGCGTTGCCAAGGAAGGGGCGGAGGCTGCGAGCCGCGCCAAATCGGATTTTCTGGCCAATATGAGCCACGAATTGCGCACGCCGTTGAACGCGATCATCGGCTTCTCCGAAGTCATCAAGATGGCGATCTTCGGACCGGTGAGCGAACGCTATCGCAGCTATGCCGACGACATCTTCAACAGCGGCACCCATCTTCTGGGGCTCATCAACGAGATTCTGGATTTGTCGAAATTGGAGGCCGGGCGGCTCGAGCTGCAGGAAGAGCCAATCGATCTGGCGTCCCTGATTGAGACCTGCCTGACACTCGTCGAAAACCAGGCGCAACGGGCCAAGATTCGAATCTTCGCATCCGTCGACAACACCTATCCAATGATACGCGCGGACGACCGGCGGCTGCGGCAGATTCTGATCAATCTGCTGTCGAACGCCGTCAAGTTCACGCCCGAAGGCGGCCACATCCGTGTGTCGAGCTTCCCAACCCATAACGGCATCGCCATCGCCGTGAGCGATACGGGGATTGGAATGGCGCCCGAAGAAATTCCCAAAGCGATGACGATTTTCGGGCAAATCGACAGCAAGATCAGCCGCAAGCATGAAGGCACCGGCCTTGGCCTGCCGCTCGCCAAGCGCCTGGTCGAACTGCATGGCGGCACATTGACCATCGACAGCAAAATCGACATCGGCACTACGATCACGATCTTCCTTCCGGCAGAACGCATCATCATGACACCGCCTCGCCTGGCCAGCGCGTAATCGAATTTGACTCGTCATCGCCGGACCTCATCCTGAGCTTGTCGAAGGATGATCCTGCCATGGGTGGCCGGCCCCCCGATCAAGTCCGGGGCCGGCCGGCCATGGTGAGAGATTGAATCCACTCCATCCAAAACGCCACCTCCGGGCCTGATTTCCTCCCCCGTTTACGGGGGAGGTGGCGCGAAGCGACAGAGGGGGAGATCGTTATACCTTCGTCCGGTCGTGACCAGCGATGGTCCGGTTGCCGAGTTCTTCCGCCTTGGCGCGGTACAGCGCG
>DATARE010000277.1:0-2866 GCA_036264295.1 Micropepsaceae bacterium
TCATCGCGTGAGATAGCGGAAACGCAACGACAAGAATGCAGTCGCCGCTGCAAGCGATGTCGCAAGCCCAATCCAAATGCCCAGGCCCTGCATCTCGAAGCGAAATGCAAGGATCAACCCCACCGGCGCACCAATCAGCCAATAACTGACCCCCGCGAGCCACATCGGCACGCGCGCATCCTTCAGTCCCCGCAACGAAAACGCCGCCACGACCTGGACCGCATCGAACACCTGGAAGGCGGCCGCCGCATAAAGAAATGTCGCGGCCAGCGAAATAACCTTCGGATCGGCAGCATTCAAGCCGAAATAAAGGCCGGCGATCGCCTTGGGAAACAGCGCGATAACGATCCCGCACAATGCCATGAAGGCCGCCCCCATCGCCATGGCGGTGTAGCCGGCGCGGCGCACGCCTGCGATATCGTTCGCGCCTGCCGCGAGTCCGACACGAACCGTCGCCGCAATGGCGATGCCGAGCGGCACCATGAACGTGATGGACGGCACGTTGAGCGCGATCTGATGCGCGGCCACGAAATCCGTCCCGAACAAGCCCATGACAAGCATGGAGCAATTGAACAGCATGGCTTCGAACACCATGGTCAAGCCGATGGGCATTCCGAGGCGAAAGAGCTCTGCCAGTTTCGGCCAGTCCGCGCTCCCGAAGTCCCGAAACGGATGATAATGCTCCAATGCGGGCGTGAACCGCACGACGCCGATCATGGCCAAAAGGCTGAACGCGAAAGAAGCCGTTGTCGCGATGGCGGAGCCCACGATCTCCAGGCGCGGAAAACCGAAATGCCCGAAGATCAGCGCGTAATCGGCAACCCCGTTGAACAACACCGTACCGGCCATGACGATGAGCGACAGCTTCGGATGGCCGAGCGCGGTCGTGTAGTTGCGCATCACGTTGAAGCCCATATTGAAGAAGAGGCCCACGCACAGCGGCAGCGTGAATAGCGATGCGAGATGGGCAAGCTTCGGCGCCTGATGAAAAGCAAGCAGGATCGGCTCCGTCGCCAAAAGCAATCCGGCGAGCGGAACGCACAAAGCCCAAACCGCCCACAACCCCATGCGTGTGACGCCGCGCACATTGGCGGTGTCCGAAGGATCGGCCCCAAGAATATGCGCGATCATCGGCGACACGGCCGAAGCAGGCCCCGCCGCGATCAGCCAAGTGAAGAAGAACACGGCATTGCCAAGTGCGGCCGCCGCAATGGCTTCCTTGCCCAGACGTCCGAGCATGATCAGATCGGTCGTCATGACGGCGATCTGCATCAGCTGCGTAAATGCGAGTGGCCCCGCCAGTTTCGCAAGTGCGCGCACTTCGGCCACCCACGCCGCGCGATCGAAACGGGGCTTGGCCGAAAGAGCCAGGGCAGATTGCAGGTCTGAAATCTCAGACATGGGTAACGGACTTTCGAAATGTCCGAACCGGCGCAGACCAGAGGGCGAAAAATAAAAAAACCCTCCGAAGCTTCGCGGGCTCGGGAGGGTGGATATTCAAACGGGGAATTTGAATTAGACCTCGTTCTCCTCGCGAGCGGATGCGGCTGACACGCCGCCCAGGCGGGCGGCCGACACAGCCATGATGAGATTTGTCATTGCGGTCATCAATCAACTCGGTTGAAGGACAAGGCTTATGCCTTGAGGACGGGCTCGTTACGCCCGGCAATGTGGGAAGTCAAGCCATCGCGATGTGATCATTCTGCGATGCGTGTGGCTGAACCGGCAATCCTGTCAACCGACGGATTTGCCGGCGAGCATTCAGTTTCTGATGGTCTGAAGGAACCATTCCGTGGGGATTTCGCGGCCCAAGCCTTCGCGCTTGGCGATTTCGTAAACCACACCAGCCACCGCAAAGAATTGCGCGCCCTGCAAATTGCCCCGCTCGGAATAGGTGATCTGATCGCGCGCGGTGCGGCCCTTCACCTTGCCTTGAATGAGATCGGCCAGGCCGATGCGTTTTTCGGGCAGCAGCACGCCGTGACCGCGTTTGCGGTTGGGCCGGCCATCGCCATATTTGGCGACATTGGGGCGCGCTTCCCAGCCAATATGCTCGTCATCGAAGGTGAGGCCCGGCCGGCTTGAAGGCGCCGGTGCATCGCCGAACCGCAGATACACATCGATGCGTTTCAGCGTTTCGTCGTCCGGCACGCCGGAGCCGCCGATGTTGATGACATGCGCGCCCTTTTCGATGCGCGTGCCGTCCAGCACCGGCACGGCGGAATCGGTGCAGGCCGCAACGATGTCCGCGCCTTCGTAAATCTCTTCGGGGCGGTCGCAGACCTTGACCGCGATGCCGTGTTCTTCCGCCATTTCGCGGCCGAAGCATTCGCGGTTCTCTTTCGTCGGGCTGAAGATTTGCAGCCGCCGAATCGGCCTGACCGCCATGAAGGCCTGCATATTGCTGTGCGCCATGCCGCCGGAACCGAGCATGCCCACGGTCGCGGCATCCGCGTTCGCCATATATTTCACGCCGATGCCGCCATCGCCGCCGACGCGCATATGCTGCAGGATGCCGTCATTGATGAAGGCAAGCGGCTCACCGGTCTCGATGGAGGTCAGCAGCACCAGCCCGCAGAACAGCCCGGGCCTGGAGCAATATTTTTCCTGCGTGCGGACGCCGTTATAGACGGTCTCATAGGCGATATCGGATTTCATCCGGATGGCGAAATAGCCCGAGGTCGAGCCGCCCTCCATCGTACCCCATTGATAATTCTTGGCGGGGTCCGAGGTCGGAATGCGGATGTCGATGCGCGGGCGGCACACGGCTTCTTGCGAGGCGATGTCGAGATAAGCCGCTTCGAGTGCTGCGATGGTTTGCTCCATCGTCAGCACCTTGGCGACATCGTCATTGTTGATGATCAGC
>DATARE010000283.1:0-1591 GCA_036264295.1 Micropepsaceae bacterium
GCACCAGTCCGGGCCATGGGACGCTGGGATCGCCAATGGGTCGAATGAGAGAAATGGCGGCGGGATCGACGCCGGACATCACGACATGCCAGCCGCCGGCTCGGCTAAATGCGCCGATGGAAATGACCAATGCGCCGGCCATCAACACCACGCCCTGTATGGCCTCCGTATAAATCACAGCGCGCAGTCCGCCGGACGCGGCATACAGTCCGGCAGCGCCCGCCAACACCGAAGCAATCATCCACAGCGGCTGATTCGGGAATAGGAGCTTGCACACCAATGAGCCGCTGTAGAGGATGCCGGCGGAGTCCACGAAGACATTGAGGAATAAGGTCAGCAGGGCAAACAAGAGACGTACGCGGCCGTCGTAACGTCGTTCGAGAAACTCCGGCATGGTGTAGGTGCCGCTGCGAATGACGAAGGGCAGTAGGAACACGCAAAAGAATACGAGGATGACCGTTGCCGTCCATTCGTAGTCATAGACGGAAATTCCCAAGGCATAGGCGCCGCCCGCTAAGCCGACCAATGCCGTCGACGACATATTGGAGGCGAGCAGCGCCAAGCCGATAACGGGCCATTGGGTGGCGCGTGAAGCCAGAAAGAAATCCACCGGGGCGATCTTGCGCCTCGACATGAGGAGGCCGAGCAGCACCAGTCCGCCGATGTAGGCGGCGATGACGGTCCAGTCGAAAGTACTCAAGACGACCGAGGACGAACTACCCGGCATGGAGGGAAGGGTCCGAGTGACAGCGCTGACACTTTCGCTGTAACTCGGTTACTATGCGCCTGCGGCGCTCGTTTTTGCTGGTGGGCGTGGAGCTAGGAGTCGCCATAAAAACTATATATTACAGGTAGTTATCTGACCCATGATGCATAAACTCTTTGTTATGTTAAGCGGCGTCGTGGCCGGCGCAAACTTAGCTGCCGCGGCTGGCCAGAACCCGTCGATCCCGCCACAAAGTGTACATGCGAAGCAGTGGGCCAGCACGGCACGCGCGGCCGTGGACGCGGCCGCGGTGGATCCCTTCGTCGAACGATTGCTGTCCCAACTGACCCTGGAAGAAAAAGTAGGCCAGATGATTCAGGCGGACATCGCCTCGATCACTCCCGCGGAATTGCGACAGTACAAGCTGGGTTCCATCCTCGCCGGCGGCAACGCCGCCCCGGGCGATAACGTTCGCACCACGCCGCAGGCGTGGCTGGAGTTGACCAACGACTTCTATCAAGCCTCATTGGACACCGGCGGCACCCATGAGGCCATCCCCATTCTATTCGGCATCGACGCGGTCCACGGGAACGCGAAGATCATGGGAGCAACCATTTTTCCTCACAACGTGGGCTTGGGTGCCGCGCACGACCCTGATTTGATTCGTCGCATCGGCCAAGCGACCGGGGTGGAAGTCTCCACGGTCGGCGTGGATTGGACCTTTGCGCCCACCGTGGCAGTGGCGCGGGATGTGCGTTGGGGCCGTTCCTATGAAAGCTATTCGGAAATGCCGGAACTCGTGGAACGATATGCGCCTGCGATGGTGACCGGACTGCAGGGTGAACGCGGCACGCCGGATTTCATGGCCCCGGGACATACCTTGTC
>DATARE010000290.1:0-1511 GCA_036264295.1 Micropepsaceae bacterium
TGAAGACCCTTGCCGGCCAGCGCATATTCGGGATTGCGCTTGGCTATGAGGACCTCACCGATCACGACGAGCTTCGCCGCGACCCGGTCATGGCGGTGCTTGCGGGCAAGCTTGAAGCGCGGCGGAAGACCTGCGCGCCGGTGGCGGGCAAATCGACCCTGAACCGGCTGGAGCTGAGCAAGAAAGAGCCGACGCGCTACCACAAGATTGCCCATGATGGGACGGCCATCGAAGCCTTGTTCGTCGAACTGTTCCTGGATTCCCGCAAAACGCCGCCTGATCAGATCGTTCTCGATCTGGATGCTACCGATGATCCGCTGCACGGCCATCAGGAAGGGCGGTTCTTCCACGGCTATTACGATTGCTACTGCTATCTGCCGCTCTACATCTTCTGCGGCAATCAGCTGCTGGCGGCGAAGCTGAGGCCCTCCAACATCGACGGTGCGGCTGGCGCGCTAAAGGAGGTGGAGCGGATTGTTACGCAAATCCGAAAACGCTGGCAGACGGTGCGCATCGTCCTGCGGGCGGATTCGGGCTTTGCGCGCGAGGAGTTGATGGCCTGGTGTGAAGAAAACGGCGTTCACTACATCTTCGGCCTGGCCAAGAACACGAGGCTTAAAGCGGCCATTGCCGAGGAGCTTTCTGAAGCGGAGACGGAGAGTAAACAGACTGGAAATCCCGCCCGCCGGTTCAAGGATCTGATCTGGCGCACGCGCCGGAGCTGGACCAAAGAGCGGCGCGTCATTGCCAAGGCCGAGTGGACGCAAGGCGAAGAAAATCCCCGCTTTATCGTCACCTCCCTTTCAAAGGATGATGGCGACGGCCGCAAGCTCTATGAAGATACTTATTGCGCCCGCGGCGAGATGGAGAACCGCATCAAGGAATGCCAGCTCGATCTGTTTGCCGATCGCACCTCGGCGGCCACCATGCAGGCCAATCAGCTCAGGCTGTGGTTCGCTTCAATGGCCTATGTTCTGGTCGAAAGCACACGCCGTCTTGCGCTTGCAGGCACCGAATTTGCTAAAGCAACCTGCGGCACCATCCGCCGCAAGCTGTTCAAGATCGGCGCCCTCGTCACCATCAGCGTACGGCGCATCCGCTTCGCCATGGCGTCAGGTTGTCCTTACAAAGCTGCCTTCGCAGCCGCCCACCGCGCCCTTCGCGCCGCTCTGGACACCAGTTGAAATGAAAAATCCGACGCTGCAATCGCCTGACGCATGCGCCAGACGATCCCTCGCGTCCGATATCTCCCCGTAGCGCGTGCACGACATCACGTAGACTCGCCCTGCGTGAATTGCCGCGCTCCGGCAACGCGCCACTCATCCAAATCGCCTCCACAGCCGGCCAGAAACCCACCTCCATCTGCCGACAAACGGGCCCTGTGAGAAATCCGGGCTAGCCGCGGTCACATATTTGCAAGAATGGCATTCCCTTCCACTACACTGGTCAGGGCTCCGTCGTCGCCCAATCCCGGCGAGCTGGCACTATGTTGGCCCACGCCAAATGAGCTG
>DATARE010000318.1:0-1862 GCA_036264295.1 Micropepsaceae bacterium
CTTGATGGCCCGTCACCTCCAACGCGCTTCGTATCGCGCCGATGCGCCCATCCATCATGTCCGAGGGCGCCAAGATATCGCAGCCGGCTTCGGCCTGAACCAGCGCCTGGCGCACCAAGATTGCCACCGTCGCGTCATTGGGAATCTGACCATCCTCCAGAAGGCCGTCATGACCGTGGGTGGTGTAGGGATCCAGAGCGACGTCGCACATGATTCCGATCTCCGGCACGGCTTTCTTGATCGCGCGCACAGCGCGGCAGACGAGGTTGTCGGGATTCTCCGCTTCATGTCCGTCGGCGGTCTTCTTGGACTCGGGCGTATTGGGAAAGAGCGCGATAACCGGAATGCCGAGCTTTGCCGCTTCTTCGGCGGCGACGACCGCGGCATCCACCGACAGCCGCTCGACCCCAGGCATGGTGGGAATCGCCACGCGCTTGTTTTCGCCCTCGACGAGGAAGATCGGCCAAATCAGGTCCGAGACGCTGAGCGAATTCTCGGCCACCAGGCGGCGTGACCAATCATGCCGGCGTAGCCGGCGCATGCGCAGCGAAGGATAAGAGGGTGCGCTCATGATTCCAAAACCTCCAGCAACGCTGCCGCATTACGCGGATTGAACGGGTTGAGAATGCGAACCCCGTCATAAGATGCACCATCTGCCAAGTCTTCGCTGAGCAGACACTCGCAGCCATGGGCTCTGCAAATTGCGATCATATGAGCATCCCAGACCGATAAGGAATGAGAAGCCAGCAGCGATACGGTATCCTCAAGGACGGTTAGGGGTGCGGTCATCAAAGCGAAATTGTCGAGCCAGGCCCGAACCAGCTTTGTTGCGTCCGGCAATGGCTGTTTGAGCTTGCGCGTAGCCACATGAAGAAACTCCACCAAACTCTGTTCGCTCAGGGCCGCTTGACCCGATACCGAACTGGCCAAAAGCTTTATGGATGCCGCGTGCCGGTTGCCTGCCGTCCGGTCGGCGGCGTAAACCAAGATGTACGTATCAAAAGACCACATCAATCCTCGTGCATTTCATCGCGTGTAAACCGGCGGCCGCCGAGATCAAGACCCTTTTCCATCAGTCGCAGCATCTCATCCAGGGCTTTTTTACGCGCCTTTGCATCCTTGGGTCCGCGCGCGGGAATCAACCGGGCCACAGCTCGCCCGTTGCGCGTGATCGTGATTTCCTGTCCCTCTTCGGCCTCTCGAAGAAGGCGGGAGAATTGCTGATTGGCTTCCCGGGCTCCGACTATACGCATGTCTTTCATCGCTTCCGTGAAATGTCACTACAGTAGTACATCAGGATGACCGCCGCAAGCGGTTCAGGGTTTCACCCATGAAGGCCGGCAACACGGACGTTATCTTTTCCCGCGAGGGTGCTCTTGGCCACATCACGCTCAATCGGCCCAAAGCGCTTAATGCCCTCACCCATGACATGTGCGCAGCGGTCTTGGGCCAATTGCACGAATGGGCACGCGAGCCGGGCGTGAATGCCGTCCTGATCGATGCGTTGCCGGGACGCGCCTTCTGTGCCGGCGGCGATCTTCGCGCCATCTATGAAACGGGCCGCAAGGACGACGGCACGGCGCAAGCCTTCTTCACCACCGAATATCGCATGAACGCCGCCATCAAGCATTTTCCCAAGCCCTATGTCGCCCTCATCGACGGTATCGCCATGGGCGGCGGCGTGGGTATTTCTGTCCACGGCTCGCATCGCGTGGTCAGCGAGAACGCGCTTTTCGCCATGCCGGAAGCAAGGATCGGACTCTTCCACGATGTCGGCGGAAGCTATTTTCTGCCGCGCCTGCCGGGCGAACTTGGGATGTACTTAGCGCTCACCGGTGCCCGCATCGGTCCCTCCGATATGG
>DATARE010000154.1:0-3651 GCA_036264295.1 Micropepsaceae bacterium
CCTTTCCTGACAGCGAAATTGGTGCCATCCATCGTGCACCGAGCGATTACCCATCCGGCAAGAAGGGCGACGTGCTGACTGTCGAATTCGCCGTTGCCGGCATTCCTTGTATCGGCCTTAACGGCGGCCCCGCGTTCAAACATAACGAGGCCTTCTCGTTCCAGATCGCCACCGACGATCAAAAGGAGACGGATCGCTACTGGAACGCCATCGTCGGCAATGGCGGGCAGGAGAGCGCGTGTGGGTGGTGCAAGGACAAATGGGGCATCTCTTGGCAAATCACGCCGCGCGCCCTCACCGAAGCGATGGCGGTCGGCGGCGCTGAAGCAAAGCGCGCGTTTGAGGCGATGATGGGCATGAAGAAGATCGATGTTGCTGCGATCATGGCGGCGCGGCGCGGCTGAGATATTGCGGAACCCGCGGCGAGCGGCTGATCCGGACGTATTGGGATCATCCGGATGTGGCCGCTCACGACCCGCTGCGGTGCCGAGCAACCTGCCGTAGACATTGCACCGCCTTCCGCCCGTGTTAAGATTTAATAGGGGCTGGAAAATCTGCATGGCAAAAGAATTCAATGTATCCGTACGGACCCTCGACTATCCGAATCTCGATTTTTTGCGCGCCGTGGCAGTGTCGTTTGTTTACGCATTTCACTTGATCAACAATTTCGGAAAACCAGCGATCGACTTAGGCCGTATCGGCGTACTGCTCTTCTTTTTCCACACCAGCTTGGTGTTGATGATGTCGCTTGAGCGACTGTCTTTTCGAAAGGAACCGCTATTCCGCAGTTTCTACGTGAGACGGTTTTTTCGTATCTATCCGCTAAGCATGTTTTGTGTCCTGGTCATCGTGATGGGGCAGCTTCCTCGCGCCCCCTGGTGGCCGTACGCGACGCCTAGCCTCTCCACGTTTGCGGCGAACCTCTTCCTCTATATGAATCTGGTGTACGCCCCGCCCGTGACGTCTGTGCTATGGAGTCTTCCTTACGAAGTTCAGATGTATGTCATCCTGCCATTCCTGTTCCTGATCGGCCGCAGGATTCAGTCCGGGGGCATAGCGTTGTTGTGGTTTACGTCGGTAATCGCTGGACTGACGCTTCCAATGCTGTCTGGCCGATTGGATTTGTTTTCGTTTGGGCCCTGCTTCATGGCCGGCGTGTTCGCGTATTTTGCCGGATATGGCTCCCGATCGGGACCTCTTCCACCGTGGATTTGGCCGATCTCCATAATAGGCGGTTCTGCGGTCTTTTCCCTGGCGGACGCCAGCGGTTACATCCAGTTCGGCGGGTGGGCGACATGCTTCATTGTCGCTATTGCGTCGTTGTATTGCCGACAATTGAACGTGAGCTTCATAAACCGAACGTGTTCGCTTGTGGCGAAATATTCGTACGGCATTTACCTCACCCACCTTCACGCGATGTGGATCGCTTTCGTGGTCCTGGCGAACGCTCCCCGCATTGTTCAGTGGACATCGCTTATCGCTCTGAGCATCGGGCTTCCATTCGCGCTGTATCATTTTCTGGAAGCCCCCTTTGTTCGCCTGGGGGCCTTTTGCGCGAACCGGCTAAGCCGTCCCAGAGTGACTCCCATCCCCGCGACGATATAGCCGTCGGGTAAGGCGGGGCGCGACTGAACCGAACTGATTGCCCTTGGAACGACGAAGGCTGCGCAATCAGGTTGACTCCATTCCGCGTCGCGCGAGGAATCGCGCCACCGATGGCCCGGTCGCCAGCACGATGATAAGGCGCATGAACTGCATCGACAGGATGAAGGGCACGTCCACCTGGCTGGAGGTCGCAATGATGGCCACGGCATCGATGCCACCCGGGCTGGTAGCCAGATAGGCCGTCAGGGCGTCCACACCCGTCGCCCTGACAAGGACAAGCCCAATTCCGGCGCATGCCGCAATCAGCGCCAAAGTGGCGGCCAAAACAAGCGGCAGGGCGCGGGCGGCATGGACGAGGATTTCGCGGGTGAAGCGCAGGCCAATGGCCCACCCCAACACAGCATAATCGGCTGCCAGCAGCCACGGCGGCAATTCGATGCTCATCAATCCACTGTTCGCAAGCGCTGCACTCGCGATCAGCGGAGCGAGCAGTGCGCCGGCGCGGATGCGCAAGACCTTCGCCGCGATCACGCCCAAGGCCGCGACCGCGAGCGTCTCGGCGAAGGCGAGCCAGTGGACTTCCGGAAACCAGATCGTGGCGGCTATCGGCTGCCCTCGTCCCGCCGTGCTCGACACCAGCGAAGCCACGGTTGTGACGCACAGCACGCGCACATATTGCATGAATGCGACGAGACGGATGTCGGCGTTATAGGCGCCCGCCATCACCGTCATGGCGGCCGCCCCCCCGGGCCAGGAGCCCCAGATCGCGGTGGTGCCCGGCAGCACGCGCCAGCGGGTCAGCATCCACCCGTTCAGAGCCGCCATGGCGATGGTGGAACCCACGCCGAGCACAAACACCGGCCATTGTCCCGCGGCTTCGTGCAGGATGGAAACGGGAATCGCGCGCCCGATCATGCAGCCAATGAGGGCCTGCGTGCCCGCGAACACCGTGTCGTTGACGCGGATGCGCCCGCCGGCGGAGGCGAGAGCAATGGCGGCGATCATGGGGCCCAAGAGCAGCGCCGCGGAAAGGTGCAGCGCTTCCAAAAGGAGAACGAAGAAGACAGAAGCGACGAGCACGCACGCCCATTGCAGGCCGCTATGAGAGCGGACCGTTTTGAGGACACGGGAGCGGAAGCGCGTCATGGCGGATATGTGACGCTGTCCTGACCGAAACGCGACCAAGACGCAAGACGGGCGGGCTTAGATTTGCCTCTTATCCAGCGCGCCACAATCCTCTCGCGAAAACCACTCCAAGCCCCGTTCCGGGGCGCGCGTTGCGAAATAGACGGCCGTTCAGCGATCTCGGTTCCGGTCGTGCCAGCCGCGCCTCAACAGCGACTTCACAAACGTGTCACGGGACCTTTGCTCAAATTGAATGATTCTGTCCGCTATTTCGTCGCGCCATTTTCACCAACGAATGGGTGGTTCGATGAAATTCTCTGCTATTCCGCAACCCTACAAAGCCACGGCTTTGTACATAGCGCGCCGGATACTCGCCTCTGCCATCGCGACGAGCCTCTGCATCGTGACGCCGGTGCAATCCGCTTCGGTCAAGCCGCCCAAGTGGAAAAAAGAAATCAAACATGTCATGGTGATCAATCTGGAAAATGAGAGCTTCGGCGATACGTTCGGCCCGAACTCACCGGCTCACTATCTGAACACCACTCTGTTGGCACAGGGCGAACTCGTTCCGAACTGGTACGCGACCAGCCATGTCAGCCTGGGCAATTACATCGCCGAGGTATCGGGGCAAGGTCCGACACCCTCCACCAACAGCGATTGCATCAATCCGCAGACACTACCTTCTTTCCTCGGCAAATATTTCGATGTCGCGCCCGGCACAGATGCCCCTGCTGTTTTTCCCGGCTAGGTGGTTGGAGACGGATGCATCTATTCTGCGCCCAATGCCGCGGCGGGCACGCATGGTGCGCAGACAATTGGCGATCAGATTGACGCCAAATATGGCGCCCTGCCCTATGTCAAAGGAAAGCATGTCCTCTGGCGCGAATATGCCGAAGACATGGGCAACGATCCGTCGCGTGA
>DATARE010000372.1:0-3526 GCA_036264295.1 Micropepsaceae bacterium
GCTCAAGGGCGGACGGCTTTGCAGTCTTCGCGCCTTTTCTGTGCAGCAGCGTGCCGACGATGCCGCGCGGCAACAGCAGCGTCGTCAGGATGAACAGCGCCCCCAGAGCGAACAGCCATAATTCAGGAATGGCGCCGGTGAACCAGGATTTGAAAGCGTTCACCAGCACGGCGCCCAATATCGCGCCGGCCAAGGTGCCGCGTCCGCCGACCGCGACCCAGATCACGGCTTCGATAGAGGACGCCGGGGCGAATTCGCTCGGATTGATAATGCCGACCTGCGGCACATAAAGCGCACCCGCGATTCCCGCAAGACACGCCGACACCACCCAGACGAACAGCTTGTAGTTCTCTACGCGATAGCCGAGGAATCGCGTGCGGCTCTCCGCGTCGCGCACCGCGATCAGAACCTTGCCCAGTTTCGAGGTCACGATGGCGCGGCAGATGGCATACCCTGCCGCCACCGCACCGACGCTGATCACAAAGAACGCGTTGCGGGTGGCGTCCTTTTGCAAATCGATGCCGAAAATATCCTTGAAATCGGTCAGGCCGTTATTGCCGCCAAATCCCATATCGTTGCGGAAAAAGGCGAGCATCATGGCAAAGGTCATTGCCTGGGTAATGATCGAAAAATAGACGCCGGTCACGCGCGAGCGAAACGCCAGACTGCCGAACACAAAGGCAAGGATGCCCGGCGCCAGCACGACGACAACCATCGCAAAGGCGAAATGATCGAAGCCATGCCAGTACCAGGGCAGTTCCTTGTAATTCAGAAACACCATGAAATCGGGAAGGATTGGATTGCCGTAAACGCCGCGCGGTCCGATCATCCGCATCAGGTGCATGCCCATCGCGTAGCCGCCAAGCGCGAAAAACGCGCCGTGCCCGAGCGAAAGAATGCCGCAATAGCCCCATACGAGATCGAGCGCGAGCGCGAGCAGCGCATAGGCCATGTATTTTCCGAGCAGCGTCACCAGATAGGTCGACAGGTGAAACCCCGAGCTTGCCGGCACCACAAGATTGAGAAGCGGCACCCCAATCGCAAGTGCGCCAAGCACCGCATAGACGATGAACGACAAACGCGCATGATGGTGGTGGGTGGCAAGACCGCTCATGCTTCCACCGCCCTTCCCTTCAGGGCGAACAGGCCGCGCGGACGCCGCTGAATGAACAGGATGATAAAGACCAGGACGAGAATCTTTCCGACCACCGCACCGGCATAAGGCTCGAGGAGCTTGTTGGCGACACCGAGCGTCATCGCTCCGACGAGCGTGCCCCACAGATTGCCCACGCCACCGAACACCACCACCATGAAGCTGTCGATGATGTAGCCCTGGCCCAGGTTGGGGCTGACATTGTCGATCTGCGAAAGCGCGACACCGGCGATTCCGGCAACGCCCGAACCCAGCCCGAAGGTCAGCGCGTCCACCCAATTGGTGCGCACACCCATGGCAGAGGCCATTCTCCGATTCTGCGTCACCGCCCGCATCTGCATGCCGAAATGGGTGCGCTTCAGGAATATTGTCAGCAGGGAGAAAGCAACCAGCGCGAAAATGATGATGGCCAGCCGCGAAAATGTGATCGTGAGATGACCGATGTCGAAGGAGCCCGACATCCAATCGGGCGCACTGACGGGCCGGTTGGCCGCCCCGAAAATTGTGCGCACCGATTGCTGGATGATCAGCGACAAGCCCCAGGTCGCCAGCAAGGTTTCCAGCGGCCGCCCATAGAGAAAGCGGATGATGCAGCGTTCGATCAGCACGCCGGCTGCCCCGGCCACCAGAAACGCAGCCGGAATGGAGAGCGGGAGCGACCACGTCATCAGATCCGGCGCCGCGCGGGCAAGCGCTTGCTGCACCACATAGGTGGTGTACGCGCCCAGCATGATCATTTCGCCATGGGCCATGTTGATCACGCCCATTACGCCGAAGGTGATGGCAAGACCGATGCCGGCCAGCAACAGCACCGAACCGAGCGACAGCCCGTAATAGACATTCTGCAGCACGCCCCAATAGGCGAGCGATGATTCGATGCTTTTCTGCGCCGCAATGGCGGCGTTGCGCAGCGCCTCCGAATCGGCGGTGCGCAATGTCAGCATGGCGTTGAGCGCATCGCGGTCGCCGCGTCCGCGCAGCACCTCGATCGAGGCAAGCTTGTCCTTTTCGGAGGCGTCCGGGCTCTGCAAAAGAATGGCCGCACGCGCCTGGAGCAAAGCCTCGCGGATCGAGGAGGTCTGTTCCGTCTTCAGAGCATCTTCGATGGCGGGAAGCGAATCGGGATCGTGCGCGGTGAAGGCGTCGTCCGCGGATTTGCGCCGGACGCTCGCATCGGGAGATTTCAACAAAAGGCGCGCCGACAGGCCGCGCAAATCGCGGCGCAAGCGGTTGTTCACGCCGATCTTGGTCAGCATGTCTTCGGTCAGACCGGGGATCACAGCCCCGCTCAGCGCATCGGAAAAAACTGTGCTGCCGGGTGCGGATTGCAGCACGACCTTGCCATCGGCGGTCGCAAACAGCGTGCCTTCCGCCAGACCGCCGATAATCAAGGCGGCCCGGGGATGGCCGCTGCTTGCGAGCGCATTCGTGATCTGAACCTTGCGGTCGAAATCGGCCATCGGCAATTCGGCCACCATCGCCTCTGGCGTGGCGGGCAGGGCCGGCGCCTGCGCGAATGTGCGCGTCACCGGGATCAGCAACAAAATCGTCAAAAGGAACAGCCGGATCAAATGCACGAAACTGTACTCACTTCAGACGTTGGTGGGAGAAGCAAGTGAGCGCGCCTTGCGACGCGCTCACCCGACCGGGCTCCAACGGGAGGGTTGGACCGGCCCCCGCTCAATGCATGGCCTTCAGGCCAAGACAGGTCTTCGTCTTCATGTTGTAATTGCCGCAGGAGATGGGCTTGGTCCAATCCGCGGTCAGATCTTTCGAACCGGGAAGGAAATCGGACCAGGCATCGCCCGCCACAAGCCCAGAGGTCTTGTACACCACGTCGAACTGGCCATTGGCCTGCACTTCGCCGATAAGCACCGGCTTGGTGATGTGATGGTTGGGCAGCATCTTCGCCACGCCACCGGTCAGGTTGGGCGCTTCGATTCCGGGCAAGGCATCGATCACTGCATTGACGTCGGTTGTCTTCGCCTTTTCCACCGCTTTGACCCACATGTTGAAGCCGATATAGGCCGCTTCCATCGGATCGTTGGTCGTGCGCTTGGGGTTCTTCGTGAACGCGTGCCATTTGCTGATGAAATCGGTGTTGGCAGGGGATTTCACCGATTCGAAATAGTTCCACGCCGCAAGATGACCGACCAGCGGCTTGGTATCGACGCCGGCGAGTTCTTCTTCGCCGACCGAGAATGCGACAACCGGAATGTCTTCGGCCTTGATGCCCTGGTTGGCGAGCTCTTTGTAGAACGGAACATTCGCATCGCCATTGATGGTGGAGACGACTGCCGTTTTCTTGCCCGCCGAACCGAACTTCTTGATGTTGGCCACGATCGTCTGCCAGTCGGACTGACCGAAGGGCGT
>DATARE010000509.1:0-9764 GCA_036264295.1 Micropepsaceae bacterium
ATTCTGAATCCGCGCCCCGCGTCCATCCGGGTTGGCTCAGGGGCATTCGCATCGGCAGCGTGAAAGACGGCAAGGTGACGATGTTCATCCCGCCGCACAAAACCGATATGCCCGAAGGCGCCATGGGCGAGGGCATCGCAGTCGATGCGGCCGGCAACATCTTCACCGCCGAAGCCAATCTCCGCGGCGTGACGAAGTACGTCAAAAATTAAGAGGCACTGGAAATGCCGTGCCGCCATATTCGCGGGTCCCGGATAGCCGCCGAACGCGGCTTCCGGGATGACGCGAATTGCTAATGGTCGGATAGCGGGATCTGGATGGTCACGCGATCTTCATTGCCGACCGTTCTGGTGATGTGACCTTTGCCGGTCAGGTCTTCGGCCAATTCGATATTGCCGGGGCCTACCTCGATCTTTTTTCCACCCATCAGCTCGATCTCGCCGTGGCCGCTGATCGTCATCACATATTGGCGCCGCGGAGCGGTGTGCCAATCGGCGACGCGGCCGGGCGGGGCGCGATGCAATTCCGCGCCGGAATTCGCCATCAGCTTGTAGACATCGTTGCCGCCGCCCGGCGTGAATTTGACCTCGATTTCCTCGGCATGGGTTTGTCCATCGGGTCCGGTAAAGAGCCGGGTGATCTTGACGGGTTTGTGCTTGGCCTCATCGGCGCCTTGAGCCGCAGGAATGAGAACGGCCAGACTCAACACACTCGCCAAACCGGTGCCGATAAACCACGCGCGTTTCGCACTCATAAAGCGGCCTCCTGTTATTGCTGTTTCCAACCCTGGTATCGAAAGGACAGAGCGCTGCCGGTCCAACCCTTCGGCAGGTTCACATTACCATAGTAGAAGCGCCTTGCGATCAGCGCGGCGGCAACGAGCCGAGATAAGACGAAATCGCGATGATGTCGTCTTCCGACAGTTTGGCGACAACCGGTTTCATCGGCGCCGCCGCGTCTCCGGCGCTCGATCCATAGCGCATATCGAACAGCTGTCGCGCGACAAAGAGCGGCTGCAGTCCGGCGACCCGCGGAACTTCGCCTTTTCCTTTCAGCCCTTCGCCATGGCACTGCGTGCATTGTCCGCTTTTGATAAGTTCTTCGCCCTTGGCGATGCTGCCGGGGGGCACATAGGCGATGAACCCGGCATGCGGGTCACGGATTTCGGTGCCAAGCGGGTCGGCGGGGATTTCCAGGATGCGATGGCCAATCGGCTCGGTACCGCCATCGGGGTGAAGCTGGCGATGCCGGCCCGCGGTCGCGATGAAGGTCTTGGGCGGCGTGGCGGTCTCGATGACTTTCACGAAAGTGGAGGGCTTCAAGGAAGCAAAATATTCCGCAGCCTGACGAACATCCTCGTCCGATGTGGTCTTGGCGATAGGCCCCATGCGCGCATCGTCCTTGCGCGCGCCCGATTTGTAATAGCTCATCTGCCGAATGAGGTACGCGGCAGGCTGGCCCGCAATATCGGCGGCCTCCGGATGTCCCTGGCCCGACATCAGATGACAAGAGCCGCAGGCAAATCGGGTTCCCTCGCCGCCGGCGACCACTTTCGGCGGGGCCGGATGTTCGTCGGGAAACCAGTCCGGCGGATTTGCATTCCCCGCAATCTTGGCGGCCTCATATTCTTTCGCGCTGCCGCGTGCTTTGACGATGCCTTGCGGCCGCACCGCGGACGGCTGGACCTTATCGGGAATGTTGAATGCCCAGTCGGGAAGACCCGCGGGCACCGTCAATTCGGCCTGCGCGTTGAGATGACCCGCAATGAAAAGCGGAGCGAGGCCGCACACAAGCACGGCAACACGGGTGGAGATGCTTGCACGCAGGATTCGGCGGATCACGGGGGCACCCTCTTTGAAAATGGTGGCGGCAATTTATCCCGGGGAGGGCATATGGCAACAGGGCGGCAGAAATGCTGCCGCCCTGTCATATCAGATCCCTTAAACCGAAGCCGGCCGATGCGCCTTCAGGAAGGAGCGTATCTGGCGCACGGCAAGGGGAATCCGCTCCTTGGGTTCCTTCCACGGATACATGCTCAATTCCGCGTTGGGCGCGAGCATCGCGGCTTCCATGGCAACCGCATAAGGATGGGCCGGAATATCGTCCGGCAGGATCAACACCGGCGTCTTGCAGTTGCGCACGAAGTCCCGCGTCACGGTGAAGACGAAATCGGCATTGGTGCGATACATCTTGGTCAGATATTTTTCGACCATATCCATCGTGATGTCGGGCCGGCGCTTAACGAGGTCCGGACCCCAGCCCGTCATGCTGCCGTCGTACAGCACGGTGGGCATTTCCGGCCGGAACCCGACCGGCTGTGCCAGCACCGCGGCGACAACCCGATCCGGTGCGCGCTTCAAAAGATTCCAGATGAACGGGCCGCCAATGCAAAAGCCCATCACCATGAATTTGTTGACGCCCAAATGATCCAACAATGCGAGTTGATCGTCGGTGTGCGAATCCCAGGGCCGGTCAATTTCGAGCGGACCGGACGACTGACCTGTATTGGCATTGCGCAAATCTGCCGCGATGCAACGATATTCGCCCTTGAAGTCGTCGATAGCGTTGAAGGGGCCGGTACGCAATCCATTGATCGCCGAATTCAATCCACCGCCGGAAATCAGCAACAGAGGAAAGCCGGTACCGGTGTCTTCATAATGAATGCGAACGGGGCCCTTTTGAAAGAAACTGCCGGCTGGTTGTCCAGCCTGTTGCGCGAAGACGCGGGGCGCGGCCGCTACCGCCGTTGCCGCTGCCGCGGTTGTCAGAATGGTGCGTCTGCTCGGATCCATAATCGCCGTCCTCCTCGATTATCGTTGTGCCGATAGGTGCTGCCAAAAGCGCCAGAGTGGTGCGCGCGGGGCGTAGATTGCTCGCGCGCGGCAGCGCAGTAAAGCCCACAGGGCCGCTTGCGGCGCACCCTCCCGCGTGGTGTCTTACGGCAACGGGGGCGGCGCGTGTCAGGAGCGCAGGAGCCGGGATTTTGAAGGAGGCTATCATTCGTACGACGCTAAAATTCGCGGCCGGGAGTTTTCTCCTGCTGCTCCAGACGAGCGCCATGGGACAGCCCGCCGGCGCCCCGCAACCGGGCAATCCCGCTGCCGCGCCTCCCTCCGCCGCAGCTTTGATCGGGCGGCTCGATTTCGAAAAGTACAAGGCCACCATCAAAAATCTGACCCAATTCGGGGACCGGCGGCAGGGAACAGACCGCAATCGTGCTGCCATCGATTGGATCGAAACGCAGCTCAAAAGCTATGGCTGTCCCACCGAGCGCTTGAAATATGAATATCTGGAACCGGGACGCACCGGGAGCGAACCGCGCGTGGAAGTGGCAAGCCCGGCCAATGGCGCCGAACCGGCGCGCACGCTCGGCGGCGGCCGCGACCGGTATTTGCGCAATCCCACATTTCTCAACGGGGACCCCAACCGGCAGCCCGATCCGAAACTGCGCGCGCTCGATATGCCAGCCGCCGTGCCGGGTCCGCGCGAGGAAGTCTACTGCACGAAAATTGGCACGACCCATCCCGAGGAAATGTACATTGTCTCGGCGCATATGGATGGGCATGGCTGGGGGGAAGCGGCCAACGATGACGGCTCGGGCACCGCACTCGTCATGGAGCTCGCGCGCATTTTGAACAGCCCCGACGTCGTGACCGATCGCTCCATCCGTTTCATCCTGTGGAACAACGAAGAGACCGGGCATCAGGGCTCGCGCGCCTACGTGGCGCAGCGCCGTGCCTTGCAGGGGAAGGAAATGCCGGCCGGCTCAGGAAAATATCCGGAGCCCAAATGGCTCGGCATGATTCAGCACGACATGATGCTGTTCGATCACGGCGCCCCCCGCTCCGATGGCAGCATCAGCCCGGAACAGCGCCCGGAAGCCGATATCAACATCGAATTCCAGTCGGCATCGAAATTCGCCGCGGAGGCGAACACGCTCGCCTGGGCCATCGAGGCCGCAAACGAAAGATATGCGACCGAGTATCCGGCCGTCATTGGCAGCCATATGACAAACACCGATTCCGTGGATTTCCAGGATGCGGTCGCTTCCGTTTCCTTGCGGGAAAACGAGCGCGGCACGCAGATCGGCAGCGGCTGGGACCCGCATTGGCACCAGCCGACCGATGTATTCGCAACGTTCTCGGACAAGGATTTCCGTCTCGGCCTCAACGCGGCTCAGACCACGTTGGGGGCGGTGGCACAGCTTGCGGGCGCCCGCTTGAAGAAATGAAGCGCTGCGCGCGGCGGATTGCAAACGCCGCGTGCCTGCGTCGCTTCTATTTCACTTCGACCAGCGCGACCATGTTCTCGCCGGATTCCGCGATCGCGAGATTGCCGTCTCGCGTCGGCATCATGTTGCGCACCGTGCCGCCGCCGGACGGGATTTTCCAAGTCTGGAATTTCTCGGTTTTGGGATCGAAGCGCACCAGCGTGTTCGGGCTCGCACCGGATTCGCTGTACCAGATGGCATCGGCCGTGGCGGTGATCCCATAGGGTGCGGAGTCCGGACCGGCGGGCGACTTCCATTCCTTTGCCTTGCCGGTTTTGGGATCGTACATGCCCAAATAGCCGCGCGTATAATCGCCGTACCACAACACATCGTCGCTTGAGATCGCGATGCGGCGGGGACGGGTGTCGCGGTTGGGCAGCGTGTATTCCGTGATCTTCATCGTCTTGGGATCGATGCTGGCGAGTTTGTTGGAGCCGAACTCGCAGAAGAACGGCACGCCCTTGGAGCTGACGACGATTCCATAAGGTGCGGCGAGCCGCGTGGGTACGGGAACGAGCTTGACCTCACCGCTCTTCGGATCGATGCGGCCAACCTGATTGGCGCCCTGCGCGGTGAACCAGAGGATGCCGTCCTGATCGAAGACCAGCGAATGGGGGTCATTGGCGCCCGGCGTCTTGTATTGCGTAACCTGCCCTGTCTTGGGGTCGAGCTTCCCGACATAGCCCGCGAAATTGCCCGTGAACCAGATATTGCCATCCCTGTCGCCCATCAGCCCATGCGGGCCTGAGCCCGATGGAAGTGGGAAGTCCTTGACTTGCCCGGTCTTGGGATCGACACGGCCTAGAACATTGCCGAGCTGGCCCGAATACCAGATCGAGCCGTCGGCGGCGGCATAGGGGTCATGCGGGAATGCGCGGGTCGGCAGCTTGAACTCTTTGAAATTCGCCTGCACCGAGCCTGAAATCGTGGGGTTGTTCGACTTTGCCTTGGGCGGGAAATAGGAAGCGAGATATTTGCTGACAACCGGAACCTGCTCGGGTTTCAGAATCGCGCCCATCATCACCATCTGGCGCACGAGAGTGTTCCATTCGTCGGGGGTATGGCCGGCATTGGTGATGCGGGTCAGCTCGTGACAGACGGTGCAGGCGGTCTGGACCACTTGCTTGCCGTTTCCGTCCGGCAACGCATTTTGGGCAAGCGCTGGAACGGCGGAGCTCACGCTCAGAAGGGCTGCTGCCGCTAGGAAGGCCTGGTGCCTGCGTGAAATCTTCCTCATCCGATCCTCCGTGCGCGAACAAACCGGGGGTCAATCTAGCCGAGCCCGGCATTTCTCCTCAATGCACGTTCCTGGGACCAAATTAAGTATACCGCTGGAAAACTCTCGCCAAAGAAGCGAAAATTCGCCTTCGTTGACTGGGTCGCGTATCCCTAGAGGTAGCCAAGCTTGGTTGACAGGGCGATAAACCGCAAGCGCCGCCGGATGCTGAGGACGCTTACCGCCGGATTTGGAACGGTGCTTTTGCTCGTTGCGCTGAGCGGCGCGATGATTCTATCGACCTATTTCCGGGTGCCGCCGTGGATTTCCAGCGTGCTGTTTGTGACGGCCATCTCTGGGCTCGGAATCCTCATTTACGGCTTCTACGGCTTTCGCAGCCGCTGAAGCAACGGCGCGTCCCGTCGTAACGCTCAATCCGTGTTAGCCTCTGCGTGAAAGACAGCCAAATGACGGCTGCACGGGGAGGGTTCGGTGCATGGCTCCGGAGGAGCGCGTCTTCGCGAAATGTGCGTGGCGGCTCATCCCGTTCATGGTCACGCTGTATGTGGTCAATTTCCTCGACCGCGTGAATGTCGGTTTCGCGGCGCTGACCATGAACAAGGATTTGGGCTTCTCCCCGGCGGTGTTCGGGTTTGGCGCGGGGCTGTTCTTCGTCGGCTATTTCCTGTGCCAGATCCCCGCCAATCTGATCCTGCAAAGGCTCGGCGCCCGGCGCTGGATTTTCTGCATTCTGGCTGTCTGGGGCGTGATTTCGATGGCGAATGCGGCCGTGCAGGGACCTTCGAGCTTTTATGTCTTGCGTTTCCTTCTGGGCGTCGCAGAGGCCGGGTTCTTCCCGGGCATGATCTTCTATCTGACGCTGTGGTTTCCCCGGAGCTATCGGGCACGGTTCACGGCCGGGTTCATGACCGCGGTTCCGCTCGCCAACATTATCGGCGCGCCGGTTTCCGGCCTCATCCTCGGAATGAACGGAACTTCGCAACTCGCGGGCTGGCAGTGGCTATTTCTTCTCGAAGGACTGCCGGCGGTGATCCTTGCGTTTGCGGTGCTGAGATTTCTTCCTGATGGTCCAGCGGCGGCGCCATGGCTGACTGGACAGGAGAAAGAAACGATTGCTGTCCGGATCGCAGCCGAAGATTCACGCACCCATCATCGGCTGCGCCGCGCCTTGCGCGATCCGCGCGTGCTGGCGCTGTGTCCTGTGGGGCTTGGGCTGTCTTTCGGAAATTATGGCGTCGGGCTGTGGCTGCCGCAGATCGTGAAGGGGATGGGATTTACGAACCTGGCCACAGGGTTGGTGGTCGCGGTGCCGTCGATCGCGGGCATGATTGCGATGATCCTGTGGGGCCGGTCCAGCGACCGGCACGGCGAACGCGTCAAACATGTCGCCGGGGCCGCCGCACTTGCGGCAGGTTCGCTCGTGGTTGCCAGTATCGCTGGCTCGAACCTCGTCATCCTGGTGGCGCTCACTTTTGCAACCATCGGGATTTATGCCGCGCTGCCGACCTTTTACAGCGTGCCCTCGATGTTCCTCAGCGGTACGGCGGCGGCTGGCGGAATTGCCCTGGTCAATACGTTCGGCACGGGATTGGGCGGTTTTCTGGGTCCGACCATCGTCGGGCTGCTCAAGCAGGATACCGGCGGGTATGCCGCGGGAATGCTGGCTTTGGCGTTGGGTTTGACCGTTTCCGCGACGATCCTGTTGACCATGGCGAACCGCGGGAAGACGGTTGGCGAGCCGCTGCGCAGCTTGCCCTAGCGGCGCAATGAAACGCTGTGATATAGGGGCGCCTCTTTGCGCGTCTTGGCGGGCTGTTCCACCAAGGGCGTGAGCCCGCAAGCGGGCGTGGTGGAACTGGCAGACACGCAGGATTTAGGTTCCTGTGACGAAAGTCTTGGGGGTTCGAGTCCCTCCGCCCGCACCATTCCCGCTCGTCTTGTCATGGCCGCTTTAATTCTGGGAATATTTTCATGCAAATCACCGAAACGATCTCCGAGCCGCTC
The DNA here is from genome assembly GCA_036264295.1 of Micropepsaceae bacterium. GTDB lineage: Bacteria > Pseudomonadota > Alphaproteobacteria > Micropepsales > Micropepsaceae > CAIYRG01. The sequence goes on from DATARE010000509.1 coordinate 7,512, forward strand.
CACCGCGAATTCACCGTCCTGGTCGGGGCCACCGACCTCGAGGCGAAGCTCACCGGCAAGATCGCCGAGATGCAGCCCAAGATTCACATGAAGGGCTTCCGGCCGGGCAAGGCGCCGATCTCCTTTCTGAAGAAGACTTATGGCAAATCGCTGATGGGCGACATCGTCAACGAGACGATCAACGAATCCAGCGAACAGCTGCTGAAGGAAAAAGAGATCAAGCCCGCCACGCAGCCGCGCGTGGATTTCGTCAATCCGCTGGACAATGTGATCGCCGGTACGGCCGATCTCGAATTCGTCATGAAGGTGGATTTGATGCCGGATTTCCAGCTCGCCAATCTCAGCGAGCTGAAGGCCGAACGGCTGGTTGCGGATGTCAGCGATGAAGCGGTCGATGAGGCGTTGAAGCGGCTTGCCGATTCACAGAAGACCTATAGCGACAAGGGCGAGGGCGCCGTCGCTGATAAGGGCGATGCGATCACCATCGATTTCGAGGGCAAGATCGACGGCGAAGCATTCGAAGGCGGCAAGGCGGAAAATTTCGACCTCACGCTCGGCAGCGGCGCGTTCATTCCGGGCTTCGAAGACCAGTTGATCGGCGTCAAGGCCGGCGACACGCCCACCGTTTCGGTGAAATTTCCTGAGAATTATGGGGCCGCCAATCTGGCCGGTAAGGATGCCGAATTCTCCGTGACCGTGAAGGCGGTCAAGGCGCCCAATGAGGTTGTCATCGATGACGAACTCGCCAAGAAGGTCGGGGTGGATTCGCTGAGCGAGCTCAAGGATCGAATCCGCGAGCAGCTGCAAGGCGAATATGCCCGCGCCAGCCGGACGCATTTGAAGCGGCGCATTCTGGATACGCTCGATTCAGCGCACAGCTTCGATCTGCCAGGCGGCATGGTGCAGGCCGAATTCGACGCCATCTGGGCGCAGGTCCAGGCGGAATTGGAGCGCGAAGGCTTGTCGGCGGAAGACGAGGGCAAGAGCGAAGACGAGTTGAAGGCCGAATATCGCACCATCGCCGAACGGCGCGTGCGGCTCGGTCTGTTGCTGGCGAAGATCGGCGAGCAGAACGCAATTCAGGTCGGACAGGATGAGGTCAACCGCGCTTTGGCAGCTCGTGCCCGCCAATATCCGGGTCAGGAAAAGCAGGTGATCCAATATTACACCAGCAATCCCCAGGCCATGACGGAACTCCGCGTGCCATTGTTCGAGGACAAGGTGGTGGATTTCCTGGGCGAATTGATGGAAGTCCATGACAGGAAGGTCGACCGCGACATTCTGTTCCTCGATCCGGACGATGCGGAAGAGAAGCTGAAGGCGTTGGAGGCACCCGCAGCCGAGCAAGCGCCCGCGTCCGAATCGGGCGAAGCGAAGCCCGCCAAGAAATCCAAGGCAAAGGCCAAAGCCGAAACGAAATCCGAAAATGAAGGGCAGTCCGAGGGCGCCTCCGCCGCTGAAGAAAGCGCGGAAGCCGAGGCCAAACCCAAGCCGAAGGCCAAGAAAAAGAAGGACGAGCAGGCCTAGCCCGTTGACCGGGGTCGTCTTGGCGCGACCGCTCGGGGCTGCAATAACCGAACATTGACACCATCTCTATAGGATGGCCAACATCGCTCACGCGTCATTCAGAATGGAAAAAATGGCAGATCCCCGCGAAATCTACATGAACACGCTCGTCCCGATGGTGGTGGAACAGTCCGCCCGCGGCGAGCGCGCCTACGACATCTATTCGCGGCTCCTGAAGGAACGCATCATCTTCGTGACCGGTCCGATCGAAGACAATGTCGCGAGCCTGATCACCGCACAGCTTCTCTTTCTTGAGGCGGAAAACCCCAAGAAAGAGATCGCGATGTACATCAATTCGCCGGGCGGTCTGGTGACCTCCGGCCTCGCGATCTACGACACCATGCAGTACATCCGCCCGGCGGTTCAGACGCTCTGCGTCGGCCAGGCCGCCTCTGCCGCGTCTTTGCTGCTGTGCGCCGGTGCGAAAGGGCAACGCTATAGCTTGCCCAATTCACGGGTCCTTGTTCACCAGCCCTCAGCGTCCTATCGCGGTCAAGCCAGCGAGATCGCCCGTCACGCCCAGGAAATCGTCAAGCTTAAGCGCCGCCTTAACGAAATCTACGCCAAGCACACCGGCCAACCGGTTGAGGCCGTTGAAAAAGCCCTGGATCGGGACACTTATATGACGGCGGAAGAGGCCCGCGCCTTCGGGTTGCTGGACGAGGTGTACTCAAGACGGCCCGGCAG
>DATARE010000537.1:0-3043 GCA_036264295.1 Micropepsaceae bacterium
GTGTCAGGACTCAGGGATCAGGGATCAGGGATCAGGGATCAGAACAATCCTGATACCTGATACCCCTGATTTCTGATTCCTGATACCCGACAAGGAGGGAACGCATGACCATCTTCACGCGCATGCGCGTTGTGCTCGGCGCGCTCGCGCTCTTCGCCCTCGTCTTCGCCGCGGCGCCGGTCGGCGCGCAGCAGCCGTCCACGGTCAATCCGACCGCTGATGCGGTGAAGGAACAGCAGTTGCTGCGCGAACTCGGCCAGATACGCGGGCGCGGCAGCATTCCGGACACCAAGTCCTACACCATCGAGCATCCCGCCGTGCGCGACTGGCGCCATTTCCACGAGGTGACGCTGCGCTGGATCGGCGCGATCGCCATCCTCGGCATGATCGTGCTGCTCGTCGTGTTCTATCTCGCCCGCGGCATGGTGCGGATCGAGAGCGGCCGCTCCGGCCGCACCATCGTGCGGTTCAACGGGCTCGAGCGCTTCGTGCACTGGATGACGGCGGTCTGTTTCATCGTGCTGGCGATCAGCGGCTTGAACATCACTTTCGGCAAAGTGCTGCTGTTGCCGCTGATGTCGCCGCAAGCGTTCAGCAATTGGTCGGAATGGGCGAAGTATGCCCATAATTTTCTCAGCTTCCCGTTCACGCTGGGCGTGGTGCTGATCTTCTTCATGTGGATCGCCGGCAACATTCCCAACCGCGTCGATTGGGAATGGCTCAAGCGCGGCGGCGGCATGGTAGGGCACGACCATCCGCCTGCCTATAAATTCAACGCCGGCCAGAAGGCGATCTATTGGCTGCAAGTGCTCGCCGGCATCGCCATGGTGATCACCGGCTACGTGCTGATCTTCCCGTTCTACGGCACCGACGTGAGCAACATGGAAGCGGCGCAGGTCGTGCACGGCGTCGTCGCCATGCTGTTTACCGCGGTTATGATCGCCCACATCTACATCGGCACCATCGGCATGGAGGGCGCGTTCGAGGCGATGGGCACCGGCGAGGTCGACGTCAACTGGGCGAAGGAACACCACAGCCTGTGGCTCGAGGAAGAACTGGCGGGCGACCGCAAGGCTCCTCCGCCGAAGGGCGCAGCGGCGACGCCGGCCGAGTAGGGCGCACCGGATTCCGTTCATCACCGGGTAAGGGCTGCGTTGCGAGTGCGCTATGAATCGCGCACTTATCGTGATCCTGGCGACGTAGACGCTTGGGAGCGTGCGGGGGCTCGCGCCGACTGCCCGCCACTCGCGAAATCGCTATTTTTCCGGCCCGTTGACCAGGCCGGGCGGGCAAGATTCAGCAAAGCACGGGTCCGGTTGGATTGCCTTCAAAGTCCATCCACTGATCACGCGAGTAGTCATACAATTTACAACGTGTCATGATGTTCCTTCGTAGGGCGCTTGACCAGAGTTCGGTCCTGACCGCAGACGGATGCACACGAGCAAAATCCTCTTGGGCCCTGCGGAGATGGCGTATTGGAATCCGCGTGTCAATGTGGTGTGCGGCATGATTCATAACCTCGCTGGGTAACAAGAAATCAGAAATGCCGCGAAATTGTATGTACAGCGTGCACTCCACCTGCGCTTTCCAGAAATTCCAGGTATCTCGGTCATGAAACCATCGAACCTCTGGGTGGGTGTGATTGAAGAAAACAACGAATCCGATCGCCCAACAAAGATATAGCAGCGGCAAAATAAATCCGACGCTTAGATTGATCGCAATGGCAATACTCGACTCGAATTGGCCGCTGATCAAGAATTTACCGCAAATCAGGAATGCGATTATGCTGAACCAAATCAGATAGCAAACACCGCCTTCCACCATTGCCAATATCGTGCCTTCCAGAATATGCTTCCTGCTCCAAATCATTTTCTTAGCCAGAATCTCTATAAGATAGTATGGACACAGTCCAACACCGGAGTGATGGCGATAAATTCGCTCGAGCTGTCGTTTGAGCGACGAGCATTTATTGTATTCGACTCTACAAAGAGGCCGCCAGACGAAATCATGACTACGCAAATTTGTAAACGGATGGTGGACGCGATTATGCCAATATTCCCAAAGGCAAAATACATGGAAAGATGCGGCTAGGGCGAGCACGCCAATGACCCTATTGCCCGATCGGGACGGAATAAAGCTGCGATGAGCTGCGTCATGCCCGATGACGAACAGCTTGCTGCAGATCAAGCTAAGTGTAACCCCCACTAGAAACTTTGCGATCAGAAGGTCCATGGCCACAATGAGATAAAGCCCCAGGGAGTAGCCTGCCATCAACCCAGCAAAGACGCATAGCGGGCGAGCGAAACTAGTCTCATAGTACGCCTTCCATTCGAAGGAAGGACGACGTGCGCTCTCCATTACCATACCCCCCATTTTACCGACCGGGCGCCGAAACGTTGCTTTGAGCGGGACAGCGTCTGCGGGTTTGCTCGGAAGCGAACTTCGGAATCGTAGGACACTAGCAAATCTATGATGCTAGTGCCGCTTTGAACCCGAAGTTCGCAATCGGACTCGCGGCGATTGTGGTGCGAACTTCTGGTTCGCGGCACTAGGAGGCGGCAGAAAGGCCGCCTTGGATCACCTGGAAACGGGGCGGGCTCGCGGTCCGTGCCGCCCCGCCCGGCTGCATGCCGCGCTCGAGCGTCTCGACCGCGGCGCGCAGTTCCCCTTCCATCAGGTCCGGCGAGTCGACGTGCACGGCGGCGTGGCGGCATTGATCGAGCGCCGCGCTCAGCACCCCGACCGTCGCCGCCGCCTGCCGCGGCGTGCGCGCCAGTTCGCTCTTGATCGTTTCATAAAGTTGCGAGGCGAGCAGCGCCGAATAGACACCGGAGCCGTCGTTGGCGATGTTGCGCGCGACGCTGTCGACCACGATCCGCGCCGCCCGCACCAAATCGACCGGCACCGCGCCGCGCTGCATCGCCATCCCCTCGATCAAGCCAGTAGCGATGCTAACCGATTCGCGATGCCCACATAACAGCGCGGCGGCCGTTGGAGCATGATCCCGAAAAGTTGGTACCGGTTCCCGCCTGCGCGAAGCCAC